>JBFIDI010000421.1:0-5085 GCA_041581405.1 Burkholderiaceae bacterium | reverse complement strand
GGCGTGTTGTTCCTGGACCGCATCAACAGCGACAACAACCTGCAGTATTGCGAGACGATCGCGAGTACGAATCCTTGCGGCGAACAGCCGCTGCCCGCCTACGGCTGCTGTTGCCTGGGCTCGATCGACCTGACGCGTTTCATCCAGGCGCCGTTCAGCGACGACGCGCGTTTCGACGAAGCAGGTTTCACGGCACTGGCCGCGACCGCCGTGCGCATGCTCGACAACGTGCTCGACATCACCGTGTGGCCCTTGCCGCAGCAGCAGGCGGAGGCGCGCAACAAGCGCCGCGTCGGGCTCGGATTCACCGGCATGGGCGATGCGCTGGTGATGCTGGGCCTGCACTACGACAGCGACGCGGCCCGCGCGATGGCCCGGCGCATCAGCCAGTCGCTGCGCGACGCGGCCTACGCCGCGTCCAGCGAACTGGCGCAGGAGCGCGGCGCGTTCCCGCTGTTCAACGCCGACCTGTACCTCAGCGGCCCGGGTTTCGCATCGCGCCTGCCGCAGGCCGTCAAGGACCGCATCCGCAGCCAGGGCATCCGCAACTCGCACCTGCTGTCGATCGCGCCGACCGGCACCATCAGCCTGGCCTTCGCCGACAACGCCAGCAACGGCATCGAGCCGGCCTTCAGCTGGACCTATACCCGCAAGAAACGCATGCCCGAGGGTGGCTTCAAGGAATACGCGGTGCAGGACCATGCCTGGCGGCTGTTCCGCCACCTGCACGGCGAGGACGCGCCGCTGCCGCCGGCCTTCGTGACCGCGCTCGAACTCAGCGCGCAGGCGCACGCCAGCATGGTCGCCGCCGTGGCACCGTTCGTGGACACCGCGATCTCGAAGACCGTCAACGTGCCGGCCGACTATCCGTACGCCGACTTCCAGGACCTGTACCTGCAGGCCTGGCAATCCGGCCTCAAGGGCCTGGCCACCTACCGGCCCAACAGCGTGCTCGGCTCGGTGCTGCACGTCGACGCACCCGCGGCGGCGGCCGAACCCCTGGTGGTGCACGACGCCAACCGCCGCCTGGCCATCGAACGCCTGCCCGCGCCGGTGCTGGCGTCGCTGCGCTGGCCCGGACGCCCGGAACTGCCGGCCGGCAATCCGTCCTGGACCTTCATGGTGCACCACCCGTTCGGCGACTTCGCGCTGTTCGTCGGCGAACTCGCTCCCGAGGAGGGCGGCACGCCGCGGCCGTTCGAGGTCTGGGTCAACGGCGCGGAACAACCGCGCGGCCTGGGTGCGCTGGCCAAGACCCTGTCGATGGACATGCGGGCCAACGACGCCGCGTGGCTGCGCCTCAAGCTCGACGCGTTGGCCACCGTGGCCGAGGAACGCAGCTTCGAGATGCCGTTCCCGCCCGATGGCGAACGCCGGCTGTTCCCGGGCGTCGTCGCCGCCACGGCGGCCGTGATCCGCTGGCGCTGCGAACAGCTGCAGGGTGCCGGCACCGCAGGCCCCACGCCCGTGCTCGACGCCATGTTCAGCCGCGACGAGCCGCTGACCGGCCCCGGCGGCACGCTGGCCTGGGCCGTCGACGTGGACAACCCGGCCACCGGCGAACGTTTCACGCTGACCCTCAAGGAGATCACGCTGCCGCAACACGACGGCGGCGCGCTCACGCGCCCGTGCGCCATCGGCCTGTCGGGCAACTATCCGCGCGCCTACGATGGGCTGGCACGCCTGTTGTCGCTCGACATGCGGGTCATCGATCCGGCCTGGATCGGCATGAAGCTGCGCAAGCTGCTCAACTATGCCGAGCCGCTGGGCCATTTCATGGCCTTCGTGCCCGGCCTGCCGGCCAACGAGCGGCGCCAGCAGGTATGGCCGTCGACCGTGGCCTATCTGGCGCGTCTGGTCATCCACCGGTATGCGATGCTCGGCGTGCTCGACGAACAAGGGTATCCGGTGCGCGAGATGGGCGTGCTGGAAAACCCGGCCGGCGGACGCGCCAGCGCAGAACTGGCCGGTCGCCCCTGCCCCGAATGCGGCAATCCGACCGTGATCAAGAAGGACGGCTGCGACTTCTGCACGGCGTGCGGGTATGTCGGGCAGTGCGGATGATGGCGCGTCGTGCCATGCCCTTGGTCGAGTACGAGACCGCGCCTCCGTTGTTGCCGCCCCGGGCGTGCGCACGGTGCCCGCGCGCCCCATCGGGTGCAACAGGGCCACAAGCGGCCGCCTGCATTCGCGGGCGACGAAGCTGGTAGGCTTGACACTTGTCGTGTGCCCCGCGCCTGTACGTGGCGCGTCGTCACCCCCCCCCATTCATTCCAAAGAGGTTTCCATGAGCCATCCCCTGACCCCCGCCCAACTCGATGAACTCAAGGCATTGCTGCTCAAACGCAAGGAGGAATTGCAGCAGGAGATGCAGCAGAACCGGGAAAACCTGAAGCCGCCCACCAGCGATGAAGGCGGTGTGGTGCAGCGCAACGTCGCCCGCGAGGTGGACCAGACCTTGACCGACCTCGATGCTTCCGACATCGCGCGGATCGACCGCGCGCTCAAGGCGATGGCGGACGGCAGTTACGGGCAATGCGATGAATGCGGCTGCGACATCCCGTTCGAGCGACTGAAGATCGAGCCGCAGACCGAACATTGCGTCGCCTGCAAGTCCCGCTGGGAAGAACGCGCGGGCCGGGCCTGAGCACCTGCTGGCGGCTCCGGGCGCCGGCGGCGGATCGGGCGCGCAGCCGCATCACCCGACCGGGTCGTGCGTTCGATCATGGGGACGACTGCGCCTTCTTCCACGCCGAGACCGTCGTTCCGAACGCGCGCCGGAACCAGAACGCAAATGCACTGGCGCTGGAGAATCCCAGCAGGTCCGCCAGTTCGGCCAGCGAGCGGTCGCTGTCGCGAATCTGGCGCTGCGCGAATTCGCGCCGTACCGACAACATCAGGTCGGAAAACGAATGCCCTTCGGCCGCCAGGTGCCGGTACAAGGTGCGACGGTCGATGCCCAGGTGCTGCGCCACCTGGTCCGCCGTGCAGCGCCCGCCCGGCAACAAGGCTGCGATCAGCGCGCGTGTGGTGTCCACCGAGCCGGCACCGGCACGCGACAAGGCCTGGTCCAGGAAATGGCGCGCGAACGGCGCCATGCCGGTGTCGATGGTCGGCAAGGCCGCGGCCAGGTCCTTGGCCGCACACACGATGCCGTTGAAACTGGCGTTGAACTCCAACGGCGCGTCGAACAAGGCGCCATGGCTGCCGGTGTCGTGCGGCGCCCGGTGCGAAAAACACACCAACCGCGGCCGCCACTGCGGGCCAAGCAACTCGGACAGGATGCGAAACATCACACCGACGGCCAGTTCCATCGACTGGCGCACCGACTCGCCGCTGGCAGCCAGCAACTCCTCGCGGATGATGACCACGTCCGCATGGTCCTCGATACGGGTCAGCAAGGTCGCGTTGAGCAGCCGCAGGTAACGTGACAAGGTATCGAGCGCGCGGCGCGCCGTCGGCGCCTCGCGCAGCACGATGCTGATCGGGCCCAGGTTGGCGATGCGCCGGTTCATCGCCAGGCGCAGGCCGAAGTCCTCCACCCCGGCCTCCTGCGCACTGCGCTCGAGCAACTGGCGCGCGGCGTCGACGCGGATCGGGGTCTCCGGGTCGTCGAGATGGCGCGGGTCCAGCCCCACGCGCCGCATCAGCACATGGGGTTGCAGCCCGAGCGAACGAGCCAGTTCGACATAACCGCTCAGGCTGGCGCTGCGGATCAGGGGCGTCGACGTGGCCATGTGGCATGTCCCAAGATAGACATCGAATGTCCCGGAATATACATCGCCTGGGGTGTCGCGCCGATACAGTGTGGTTGTTGTCAGGCCACATTCGACGTGCCGACAAGCAGACCCACTACAGGAGACACCGATGACCCGCAAGCCGAATTCCCGATTGCTGCCAGGCCTGCTGCTGGCGATTGCCACCGCCGCCGCCACCCCCATGGCCCTGGCCTGGACCCACAAGCCCGTCAAGATCCTGGTGCCCGCCCCCGCCGGCGGGACCATGGACGTGGTCGCCCGTATCCTGGCCGACCAGATCTCGGCCGAGATCGGCCAGCCGGTCATCGTCGACAACAAGCCGGGCGCCGGCGGCGCCATCGCTGTCCAGGCCATGATCGCGGCGCCGAACGACGGCCAGACCATCATGGTGACCGCCAGCAACGTGTTGACCGAGATTCCGCACGTGATGAAGACCGCGTTCGATCCGCTCAAGGACGTGCGCCCGGTTGCCACGGTCGCGCGCGCCGGCATCGTGCTGGTCGGAGCGCCCAGCGTGCCCGCCAAGGACTTCAAGGAACTGATCGGCTACGTCAAGGCCAATCCCGGCAAACTGAGTTTCGCGTCGTACAGCGCCGGTACGGCCTCGCACTACTCCGGCATGATCTTCAACCAGAAGGCCGGGCTGGATCTGCAGCACGTGCCGTTCGCCGGTTCGCCGCCGGCGCTGACCCAGGTCATCGGCGGCCAGATCACCGTGATGTTCGATGGCATCGTGACCTCGCTGCCGCAGATCAAGGGTGGCAAGCTGGTGCCGTTCGCCGTGGCCAGCAAGACACGCTCGACCCACCTGCCGCAGGTCCCGACGACGGCCGAACTGGGTTACCCGGACATCGACTTCAGCAACTGGCTGGGCATCGTGGCGTCGTCGGGGGTACCGGCCGACATCGTCGACAAGATCAATGCGACCACGCTCAAGGTGGCGGCTTCGCCCAAGGTGCATGACCGCCTAGTGGCCGTGGGTTTCGAGCCCAACACGCCGCTGACGTCGGCACAACTCACGGAATCGGTCAAGGTCGACTACGAGCGCAATGCCGCCATCGTCAAGGCATTCGGCATCAAGCTCAACTGAGCGTCACCTGCGCCCGCCGTGCCGAAGCCACTGGAGAAACAAGCCATGTCCCGCACCACGACCACCCGGATCCGTGTCGAACCGCTGAGCTGCGCCATCGGCGCCGAACTGATCGGCGTGAACCTCGGCGACGCCGCACGCGACGACGCCTTGTTCGCCGACATCCGGGCGCTGCTGCTCGAGTACAAGGTGCTGTTCCTGCGTGACCAGGCCATCAGCCGGGCCGACCATGCGGCT
>JBFIDI010000420.1:0-5109 GCA_041581405.1 Burkholderiaceae bacterium | reverse complement strand
GCGTGTTGTCGTTCGCGGGCGAGCCGACGATCCTGGAGGACATCTGGCTGCCCGGCGGCCCGTTCAAGGGGCTCACGGCCGAGCGCCTCTCGGCCTACGATGGCCCGATGTATGCGCTGTTCGAGACCGAATTCGGCGTACGCATGGTGCGCGCCCAGGAGCAGATCCGCGCCGTCCTGCCCGACGCCGAACAGAGCCGGCGGCTCGGCGTGACGACACTGACACCCCTGCTCAGCGTCGAACGCGTGGCGTTCACCTACGACGGCAAGGCCATGGAGATGCGCCGTGGCCTGTACCGCACCGACAAGCACTACTACCGCAATGAACTGCAGTAACCCGCACCGGTCCGGCGCACCGGATCCGGACACCGAGCGGGTCATTACGCACGTGACAGGCTGGCGCATCCGGTTGGAATAGAATTTTCGGTGTACCAAAATCCCAGACACCTGCGAGCCCACCAGAAAAACGACCCATGACCGAACTGGACACATCCACGCGGGCCAAGCGCCCGGAATTCCGCAACATCCACGCCCTGAGCGACCTGCCCGGCTACCGGTTGCCGCTGGCCGGCCTGGTGTCGATCCTGCACCGCATCAGCGGAGCCATCATGTTCCTGCTGCTGCCGTTCATCATCTGGATGTTCGACATGTCGGTCTCGTCCGAAATTTCGTTCGCCAGGTTCGCCAGCGCCTTCGAGGGCGGCGGCGGATGGTTCCTCAAGCTGGTCGCGCTGGCCCTGATCTGGGCCTATCTGCATCACCTGATCGCCGGGTTGCGCCATCTGCGCATGGACGTCAGCCACGCCGCCGTCAGCAAGGAGTCCGGCAAGCGCAGCGCGGCCATCACGCTGGTCCTGAGCATCGGCCTGACGGTGATCCTGGGCGCCAAGCTGTTCGGACTCTACTGAAAACACCCTGCGGCGGCGCATCGGCGCGGCGGCACCAAGAAAAACATTCGGTCGGTCTCCGCGAGCCCGGCCCGGAAAGGAAGAAGCACCATGGCAGTGAATTTCGGAACCCGCCGTATCGTGGTAGGGGCCCACTACGGCTTGCGCGACTGGCTCAGCCAGCGCATCACCGCGGCCCTGATGGCCATCTTCACGGCCATCGTGCTGGTTCAGGTACTCACCACCCCGGGCGAACTGGGCTACGACCAATGGGCCGGCATCTTTGCCGCACAGTGGATGAAGGTGCTCACCTTCGTCGTCATCGTGGCCCTGCTCTACCACGTCTGGGTCGGCATGCGCGACATCTGGATGGACTACGTGAAGTCCGTCTCGGTCCGCCTGGTGCTGCAGGTTTTCTCCCTCGTCTGGCTCGTCGGCTGCGCCGGATGGACCATCCAGGTCCTGTGGCGGCTGTGAGCAACCGCTGGCGACTTACACCCCAATCGATTTTTAGCCCATGACCTACTCCATCTCCAAGCGCAAGTTCGACGTCGTCATCGTCGGGGCCGGCGGCTCCGGCATGCGCGCCTCGCTGCAACTGGCCCGTGCCGGCCTGAACGTGGCCGTGTTGTCCAAGGTGTTTCCCACCCGCTCGCACACCGTGGCGGCACAAGGCGGCATCGGCGCCTCGCTCGGCAACATGAACGAGGACAACTGGCACTACCACTTCTACGACACCGTCAAGGGCTCCGACTGGCTGGGCGACCAGGACGCGATCGAGTTCATGTGCCGCGAAGCGCCCAAGGTCGTCTACGACCTCGAGCACATGGGCATGCCGTTCGACCGCAACCCGGACGGCACGATCTACCAGCGTCCGTTCGGCGGGCACACGGCCAACTATGGCGAAAAAGCCGTCGAGCGTGCCTGCGCGGCAGCCGACCGTACCGGCCATGCCATGCTCCATACGCTGTACCAGCAGAACGTCAAGGCGCGCACCGCATTCTTCGTCGAATGGATGGCGCTGGACCTGATCCGCGACGCCGACGGCGATGTCGTGGGCGTGACCGCGCTGGAAATGGAAACCGGCGACCTGCATATCCTCGAGGCCAAGACCACGATGCTCGCCACCGGCGGCGCCGGTCGTATCTTTGCCGCGTCGACCAACGCCTTCATCAACACCGGTGACGGCCTGGGCATGGCCGCCCGCGCCGGCCTGGCGCTGGAAGACATGGAGTTCTGGCAGTTCCACCCGACTGGCGTGGCCGGCGCCGGCGTGCTGCTGACCGAAGGCTGTCGTGGCGAGGGCGCCATCCTGGTCAACAGCAACGGCGAACGTTTCATGGAGCGGTACGCACCGACGCTGAAGGACCTCGCCCCGCGCGATTTCGTCTCGCGTTGCATGGACCAGGAGATCAAGGAAGGGCGTGGCTGCGGTCCGAACAAGGACTACGTGATGCTCAAGCTCGATCACCTGGGCGCGGACACCATCATGAAGCGACTGCCCTCGGTGCACGAGATCGGCGTCAACTTCGCCAACGTCGACGTGACCCGCGAGCCGATCCCGGTGGTCCCGACGATTCACTACCAGATGGGCGGCGTGCCGACCAACATCCATGGCCAGGTCGTGACGCAGAAGGACGGCAACGACAACGCACCGGTCAACGGCCTGTATGCCGTGGGCGAATGCTCGTGCGTCAGTGTGCACGGCGCCAACCGCCTGGGCACCAACTCGCTGCTCGACCTGCTGGTGTTCGGCCGCGCCGCCGGCAACCACATCGTCGAATTCAACGACAAGAACCGCACCCACAAGCCGCTGCCGGCCGATGCGGCCGAACGCACGCTCGAGCGCCTGGCCCGGCTGGACAATGCCAAGGACGGCGAATACGCGCAGGACGTCGCCAACGACATCCGCACCACGATGCAGACCCACGCCAGCGTGTTCCGCACCCAGGCCAAGCTCGACCAGGGCGTGACCGCCGTCGCGGCCCTGCGCGACCGCGTGCGGAACATCAATCTGAAGGACAAGTCCAAGGTCTTCAATACCGCGCGCATCGAGGCGCTGGAAGTCGAAAACCTGATCGAGGCGGCCCAGGCCACCATCGTCTCGGCGGCGGCGCGGCAGGAAAGCCGAGGCGCCCATACCGTGGACGATTACGGCGACACGCCGGAACATCCGAACGGACGCAACGACGCCGAATGGATGAAACACACGTTGTGGTACAGCGAGGGCAGCCGGCTGAGCTACAAGGCGGTCCAGCTCAAGCCCCTGACCGTGGATTCCGTGCCGCCGAAAGTGCGCACGTTCTGATACCGCGCCGGCCAGCGATATTGCATCGCAAACGCACTGGCCAGCCCCTCGCCGCCCGATTCGACCGGAGTTTGACATGACGAAACGTACCTTCAACATCTACCGCTACGATCCCGACAAGGACGCCAAGCCCTACATGCAGACCATCGAGGTCGAACTCGACGGAAACGAACGCATGTTGCTCGACGCCTTGATGAAGCTCAAGGCGGTCGACCCCAGCATCTCGTTCCGCCGCTCCTGCCGTGAAGGCGTGTGCGGCTCGGATGCGATGAACATCAACGGCAAGAACGGCCTGGCCTGCCTGACCAACATGCTGACCTTGCCGGGGACGATCACGCTCAAGCCCCTGCCCGGCCTGCCGGTGATCCGCGACCTGATCGTGGACATGACCCAGTTCTTCAAGCAGTACAACTCGATCAAGCCCTACCTGATCAACGACAACGTGCCGCCCGAGAAGGAGCGCCTGCAAAGCCCGCAGGAACGCGACGAACTCAACGGGTTGTACGAGTGCATCCTGTGTGCCAGCTGCTCGACCAGCTGCCCCAGCTTCTGGTGGAATCCCGACAAGTTCGTCGGCCCCGCCGGCCTGTTGCAGGCCTATCGGTTCATCGCCGACAGCCGAGACGAGGCCACCGGCGAACGCCTCGACAACCTGGAAGACCCCTACCGGCTGTTCCGTTGCCATACGATCATGAACTGCGTCGACGTCTGCCCCAAGGGGCTCAATCCGACCAAGGCCATCGGCAAGATCAAGGAAATGATGGTCTACCGGACCGTCTGACCCTGCACGAGGAAACCGGTCTTGGAGTCCCGTGCCCCCGATTCACCCCTCGATGAGCGGGCACTGAGCAAGTTGCGCTGGCGTTGTCGCCGCGGCATGCTGGAAAATGACCTGATTCTGGAGCGATTCTTCGCACGCCATGGGGCAACCCTCACCGTGCGCCAGGCGGACGCCCTGAACGCCCTGATGGAGCTGAGTGACAATGAATTGCTCGACCTCCATCTGGGACGGTGCTCGCCAAGACAGATAGACACGGCCCTGGACCGCGACGACGTGATCGAAGTCCTGGGACTGTTGCAAGATAAACACTGAAAGGGCATGAAATGAAACTCGCCGACAACAAAGCAACGCTGTCGTTCAGCAACGGTGCACCCAGCATCGAATTCCCGGTCTACTCCGGCACCGTGGGCCCGGATGTCGTCGACATCCGCAAGCTCTACGGCCAGACCGGCATGTTCACGTATGACCCGGGCTTCCTGTCCACGGCCGCCTGCGAGTCCGCCATCACCTACATCGATGGCGACAAGGGCGAACTGCTCTACCGCGGCTACCCGATCGAACAGCTGGCCACCAACTGCGACTTCATGGAGACCTGCTACCTGCTGCTGTACGGAAGCCTGCCCGACCAGGCCGCCAAGACGCAGTTCAGCGACCTGGTGACCAACCACACGATGGTGCACGACCAGATGCACAACTTCGTGCGCGGTTTCCGTCGCGACGCGCATCCCATGGCCATCCTGACCGGCCTGGTGGGAGCGATGTCGGCCTTCTACCATGACAGCACGGACATCCACAACCCCGAGCACCGCAAGATCTCGGCGATCCGGCTGATCGCCAAGATGCCGACGCTGGTGGCGATGGCGTACAAGTACAACGTGGGCCAGCCCTACATGTTCCCGCGCAACAGCCTGAGCTACGCCGGCAACCTGTTGCACATGATGTTTGCCAATCCGTGCGAGGACTATGTCGTCAACCCGGTGATCGAAAAAGCCCTCGACCGCATCTTCATCCTGCACGCCGACCACGAACAAAACGCCAGCACCTCGACCGTGCGCCTTTGCGGTAGCTCGGGCACCAACCCATTCGCGGCGATTGCCGCCGGCGTGGCCTGCCTGTGGGGACCGGCACATGGCG
>JBFIDI010000419.1:0-5130 GCA_041581405.1 Burkholderiaceae bacterium | reverse complement strand
GCGCCGGCGCCACCAGCACGATGGCATCGGCGGCCGGCAACAGCGCCAGCGGCGCGGTTCCATGGTCCACGTCCGGCCGTGCCTCGGACGACAACACGAAGTCGAATTCCGTCGCAGCCGAGACCTTTGTCGGTGGCAAGGCGAGGATCAGGGTCGGCATCGGCGGATTGTAATGAGCCGCCGGGGCGCTCCCCCCCGCAAACGGCCCCGCAGCGCATGGCGCGCGGCATCGTCCCGCGGGCGCCGCCGCGCTCAACGCGTGGCGGGGGTCGGTGTGCGGTGGGTGTTGACCTCGCGGTCGCGCCAGACCGTGGTCACACTCATGCCATTGCGCTGCACCAGCGCGATCTCGGTGACGTCGACCTGCTCCAGCCGCAAGCGTCCCCGGACTTCGAAGAAACGCGAGGCCACGCCGACCTCGCTGGGGTTGAGTGCGACGACCCCCTCCGGCAACTGGCGCGACACGTCCGCAAGGTTCATGAACGGCGCGCGCGCCCGCGCCGCCACCAGGTTGCGGGCATCCGACGGATCGAGGTCCGGAATACGGGCGGCCATGACCAGCGCATCGGCCGTGTTCAGGTTGAGCTGGGTGCGGGTGGGCAATACCGTCACGTAGGGTGCCAAGCGCTGCACGCTGTCCGCGGACAGGCCGAGCCAGCGCAACTGGCCGATGCGCTGGGGCAGGATGGACACCGGCGGTGCGTCGCTGGCGAGGTCGGCCCCGGCCAGGCCGATCGTGCGTTCCAGGTTCGCCACCATGGTGTCGAGTTCGGACCGGTCGATGCCCAGGCTGTCGAACAGGCGCTCGAACGACTGCAGGTCGCGCTCCGACACCCGGTTGCCGACGACCAGGTTGCCCACGTTCAGCCGGGCCTGCGCATCCGTGATGTGCCCGGACAGGAAGGCGTCGTCGCCCAGCTCGGTGTTGCCCGGCTCGATGGCCAGGAACGTGGTCAGCCGGGTGTCGCGCAACTCGATGCTCCACGGCTCGGCCAGGTGGTCCGGGCCGCCGCTGCGCCCGTCCTCGCGCAGGATCAGGCGCGCCCAGTCGAGCGCCCCGACCAGAATCCAGCCCGCCTGCAGGCGCTCGCGTTCGCGCGCCTCGATCTCCACGCTGCGCCACTGCTGCCACAAGGCGGTCGCCGCCAGCGTGGCGACCAGTACGACCGTCAGCATGGCCAGCAACACGGCCGCGCCGCGCTGTCGCGCGCCGAAGCGGACGGGATGCCAGGTGGCGACCATCGGCCTCACGAGCCCCCCGGACCCAGGGTCGGCCGCACCCAGTCGCGCACCAGGGTGCCACTGACCGCGGAGCCGGCCGACAGCGACAACACCAGGCGCACGCCATCCGGGACCCGCTGATGCCCACCGGGCAACAACGCACCCTCGGCGGCACTCGACAGCGGGCTGCTCCAGGCATTGCGGCGGAAATAGAACACCTGCCACTGGTCGACCGGCACGATGGCGACCTCGCCGCGGCGCAAGTCCTCGCTCGGGTTCTGCCCCCACCAGGCCGCCTGTTGCCAGGCCTGCTCCCATTGGGCGCGGCTGTGCAGCAGCGCCGACTGCCAACGCAGCCACTGGCGCCGACCGTCCACGTCCCGCACGCCCCAGGCAATGACGCGCAAGCCGCCCGACCCGGCAAACTCACCCGCGGCTGCCGGTTCGTCGACCTGGTACTGGCGCGTGATGCGCAACACCTGGCCGTCGAAGTCCAGCGCGGCGATCGGCGTCGACGGAGCCATCGCGTCGAGGTCCATGCCCCACTGGATCAAGCCGGCCTGCAGTGCCTGCACGTCGGCGCTGATGCGCCGCGTGTTTTCCTGTGCCCGGCCCATGGCGTCGACACCACGCCAGGCCATCAGGCCGAGCATGGCCATCACCGCCAGCGCGACCAGCATCTCGACCAGCGTGAAGCCGAGCCCGCGCCGGCCGGCGCCGCGGCGCGGCGTGCCGGTCACTGGTAACTCCCGACGATCGTGGCCACCCGGTACACGATGTATTCGCCGTCCAGCACCTGGGCATCGACGCGGCGAAAGATCGGGTTCGGCGTCGGTGCCACGACGAGCCGCCCCTGGAACACCTGGCCCGCCTGGTCACAGGCGAAGTCGGAGCGTCCGACCGGCGGCATCTGGCGCGACATGCGCAGACGGATCAGTTCGTTTTCGGCGCACACCTGGGCCAGCAGGCTGTCGGCCTGGCGCTGGGCGTTGTCGGTCAAGGCCATGGTCGCCTTGAGTCCGGCTACCAGCGTGATCGCGACGATGCCCAGCGCGACCAGCACCTCGATCAGCGTGAAACCCCGCTGTGGGCGGCTCACGGTCCGTCCCCCGCGCCAGCGAGCGCCTGCACCGCGAACGCCCGCAGGCCGTCGGTGGCGATGGACACGGCATGGCTGCCCTGCTGCAACACGATCTGCTGGCGACCGATGATGGGCTCCGGACCCAGGATCACGACCTGCGGGTCACGCACCGAGACGCCGTCGCCCGACCAGTCCATGCGCGGACGGAAGTCCCGGCTGGAACTCGGCTCCGGCGGATCGCCGGACGATGACACCGGCAGGCCCAGGAACTCGAACCCCTGGTCGGTGCTGCGCCAATACACCGGCAAGCCGCTGGCGCGCGAGCGCGCCCGCGCGGATTCCAGCATGGCGATCAGGCGCTGCGCCTCGCGCTCGAGCTGGCTCTGGCCCATGTTGCGCATCGAAAAGGCCACGCCCCCGGTGGCCATCGCGACGATGGCCAGAACCAGCAACAATTCGAGCAGCGTGAATCCGGCCCACGCGCGCCAGGCCGCCGCAGGGCCCGGCCTACTGCCAGGAGCCGACATCGGCGTCCTTGCCCTCGCCACCGGCCTGTCCGTCGGCGCCGAACGACAATACGTCGACCTCGCCCTGGATGCCCGGGTTCAGGTACTGGTAAGGGCGGTTCCACGGGTCGTTGGGCAACTTGTCGATGTAGGGTTTCCAGTTCGACGGGATCGGGCCGCTGGTCGGTTTGGTCACCAGCGCCGCCAGGCCCTGCTCCGCGCTCGGATAACGCTGGTTGTCCAGGCGGTACAGCTTGAGCGCCTGCATCAGGTTGTTGACGTCGGTGCGTGCCGCCATGGTGCGCGCGTCGTCGGCACGATCGAGCACGTTGGGCACGATCAGGGCCGCCAGCACGCCGATGATCACCAGCACGACCATCAGCTCGATCAGCGTGAAGCCGCGCCGCAGCGCGGCGAGCGGACGAACGGTTGCGATCGACGACATCGGATGCATAAAGGTCTCACTGGTTTCGGGGGCGGCCGGCGGACTGCGGGCCCACGGCAGATGATAATCGGCCATGACCATCCGTTGGCCGTCACGCATCCTTGCCTTCCTGTTGTGGGTCCTGGCCGCACTGTCGGCCGCATACTGGCTGCTGAAGATCGTCGGCCTGTCCGAAGCCCCGGTCACGGCCGGCGCCGTCAACGCCGACACCCCGGCCATCGACGTGCGCATGCTCGCACGCGCGCTGGGTCCTGACGCCACCCCGACGGACCGTGTGCTCGCAGTCCAGGCCCAGCCACCCGCGCACAACCCCGGCGATCGCATGCGCCTGCTCGGCGTCGTGGCCGGACGCACGACCGGCGGCGTCGCGCTGATCTCCATCGAAGGCCAGCACCCGCGACCCTACCGGGTCGGCAGTCTGGTCGACGACAGCTACAAGCTGACACGGGTCGCGGCCCGATCGGCCACCCTGTCGCCGACGCAGGCGGGTGGTCCGCCGTTCACGCTGGAGTTGCCACTTGCCGCGGCAGACCCGGACACGCCGCGTCCACCCCCTGGCGCACGTGCGGAACCGCAACCCCCGCTCCCGCCGGCCGTCAACCGTCCCATCGCCGGCCGGCCGGCGCTTCCGGAGCCGCCCCCGGTCGGAGGCGACGCCGAAGAACCCGCCAAGGACTGACGGCCGCGGCGTCAGGCGTGCGCGCCGCTGTCCGCGGCCTGCGGTGCGCCGTCCAGCACCACCAGCGCCATCGGCTCGACCACCCCCGCCACACGACAGTCCCGCAGCATGCGATGTCCGCCGGCGGGGGGGACATAACCCTGCTCGAGCGCCCGCCGATAACAGTCCTCGCTGGCCAGGCCGCGCACGGACGCGAGCTTCGTATGGTTCTGCAGCTTGGCCGCCCGGTTCACGGGGTTGCCGATGATCGCGTACTCGAGCCGGCCTTCGTCGCCAATCACGCCGCAGGTGACGGTCCCGCTGTCCACGCCGATGCCGACCCCCGGCGCCGGCAGGCCTTGCGCCTGGCGGTGCGACTGCCAATCGGCCAGGGCCCGCAACAACTGCTCGCCGCAACGCAAGGCATCGGCGCAATAGTGGCTCGAGGCCTTCGATGCGCCGAACGTGACCATGATGCCGTCGCCCAGGTAGGTCGTGATGCTGCCGTTGTGACGGTGGATGATGGGGACCGCGATGGCCTGGTAGCCGCGCAGGATGTCGATCAGTTCGCGCGGCGGCCGCTGCGAGGCCAGGGTCGTGAATCCGCGCAGGTCGATGAACATGGCCGCGCTCTGGCGCTGCTCGCCGTCGCCCGAATGCAGCAGTTCGTCGGCCGCGGACAGGTGCTCGGCCACCTCGGGGGCGAAGAAGCGCGACAGCTGCGACACCGCGGCCTGGTCACCGACTGCGTTGAACAGCAACTGGCGCGCCCGTGCCACGGCCACCGACAACACCAGCGTGACGATCAGGATCGAGACCACCCGATCGACCTCGCCGCCGATCAGGATGCTGGCCGAGGTCATGTATTGCACGTAATCGTGCGTGACCAGCTCCGCACCGCCCTCGGCCATCAGCGCATACGACAACAGCCCCAGCCAGCCCGCGGCGGCAACCAGGCCGGTGAACAACACGTAGGCCGGTGCGAAGGTCAATGCCCGCAGCGCGATGAAGATGAACACGTAGAGCAGGGTCGGCGCCTTGAGGTAGAACGCCGCCGGCTGGCCGTACTGCAGGTGGAAACTCCAGATGGTGAGCATCAGCATGCCGATGTCCACCAGTACCGACAGGATGCGCAGCACCAGGTTCAGGCGGCCGCGATAGGCCAGCACCAGGCGCAGCAGGGTGAAACCCGCATACAGGCCGAGCGCCCACGGCACCG
>JBFIDI010000418.1:0-5140 GCA_041581405.1 Burkholderiaceae bacterium | reverse complement strand
GCCGTAGGTGATGTCGCAGGTATACGCGGCCTGGCGCTGCTGCGGCGTCTGCTTCTCGGTCACGGTGCCCACCGACAGGCCCAAGGCCTCGTACAACGGCCGGGTGATGCCACAGTCGCGCGTCACCAGGTAGTCGTTGACCGTGATCACGTGCACCGGCAACCCGGCCAGCGCGGCGGTGCAGCTGGGCAACGTGGCGGTCAGCGTCTTGCCCTCGCCGGTCTCCATCTCCGCGATCATGCCCTGCAGCAGCACCCAGCCGCCTTGCAGCTGTACGTCGAAGAAACGCTTGCCCAGCACGCGTTGCGCCGCCGCGTCGACGACGGCGAACGCGCGCGCCACCAGGTCGACGCGGAATCCGCCGCCGCGCAAGGCCTTGCCGCTGTCCCGGGCCGCCGAGCGCAGCTGCGCGTCGTCGAGTTGCCGCAGCTCGGCCTCGAACCCGCGCACGCGGGCGATCAGGTCGTTGCGCAGCGCCCGCGCCGCCTTCAGGCGCCGCACCAGTCCGCCGCCATACCGCTCGCCCGTCTCGTCGAGCCAGTTGGCGGGCGGGTCATCGACGCGT
This sequence comes from Burkholderiaceae bacterium, assembly GCA_041581405.1. Taxonomy (GTDB): domain Bacteria; phylum Pseudomonadota; class Gammaproteobacteria; order Burkholderiales; family Burkholderiaceae_C; genus CAISIP01. The sequence goes on along the minus strand of JBFIDI010000418.1, from coordinate 4,575 downwards.
TCGGGGTAGACCGGACGCACCAGCGGACGCAGCAACGCGGCATCAGACATTGAACATGCTCAGCAACATGCGCCGCGCCGCGCGGAACACCTGCTCGCCCAGCGGCTCGGGCTCGCGGTCGAAACGCACCAGCACCCGGCTTCCGATGTGGCGCAGGGCCGCGGCGCCGCCGGGTTCCAGCTCCAGTTCCATCACGAACAACGAGTTGACCGCGCGCGGCGGCGTATGCGATGCGGATCCGCCGTCGGGTGCCAGGGCCAGTTCGCCACCACCCTGTGCGCCCAGCGCCAGGCCGGGCAACTGGTGGGTCGCCGCCGGCACGACCAGCTTGACGCGTGCCTGCCAGACCGCGCGCAGATGCTCCACCAGCCGCACCTCGATGCCGCGCGTCCCTGCGCGCACCAGGTCGACATCGCCTTGCGGCACCACCACCTGGACCGCGATGCGCGAACGGTCCATCGCATAACCGAGCAACTCGCCGCGGCGCACGAAACGACCGGGCAGGTCGTCCGGGTCGGACAGCAGCAACACGCCGTCGCCCGGGCTGCGAATCACCAGGTCCGCCACCCGGCGCCGCGCCTCGGCCAGCCGCGCCTGCAGATGCACGATCTCCTCGCGCAGGATGCTGAGCTGCACCGGATCGCGCGTGGCCGCCTCGTAACGCGCGCGCTGCTCCTGCAACTGCGCCTGCAGGATACGCACCCGTGCGTCGAGCTCCGGGTCCTCGACCGTGAGCACCGGCTCGCCGCGGCGCACCGGATGGTTCGGCCGGCCGTGCACGGCGACGACGAAACCGTCGGTCGCGGCGCGGATCGCCACCTCGCTCGGCGCAACCGTCACGCCCTCGGTACGGGTCCACGAAGGCGCCGGCACCCGGAACAGCAACACCACCGCCAGCGCCACCAGCGCGGCCACCACCGCCAGCGCGCGCGGCCGGGAGCTGCGCAGCTCGGAGGACGACACCAGATAACCCAGTTGGCGCGCGATCGGTCGCGCCAGGCCGCTGTAGACCGACCAGATCGCCAGCAGGATGCCGAGCACGAAATACTGCTGCGCGATCAGCAGTGCGATCGTGAACATGATGAACATGCGGTAGACGAACGAGGCCACCGCGTAGAACACGAACCAGGCGCGCTCGCCCGGTGCGTCCTGCCCCGGCGTGGCACTGTCCACGCCCAGCAGGTGGCGCTTGGCCAGGTAGGCCATGTGTGCGTTCGCCCGTTGTCCCAGGTTCGGGATCTCGAGCAAGTCGGCCAGCATGTAGTAGCCGTCGAAACGCAACAACGGGTTGATGTTGAACACCAGCGTGGACACGCCCGCGATCAGCATCACGTTGTAGGCCAGCACCCGCACCGTGCCCGGCTCGACGCTGACCCACACCAGCAGGGCCAGCATCGCCAGCAGCAGTTCGCTGGCCATGCCGGCGGCGCCCACCAGGATGCGGTCGCGTTTCTCGCGGAACGCCATCGACGCGGACGCATCCAGGTACGGGATGGGCATCAGCACCAGCAGCATCACCCCCATCTCGTGCACTTCGCCGCCCTTCGCGCGGATCGCCATCGCATGACCGAACTCATGGACCAGCTTGGCCACCGGAAACACCAGCGCGATCAGGAACAGGTTCTCCACCGCCAGCAACTGCTCGGAAAAGTTGTTCGTCAGCTCGCCCCAGTGCGCGCCGGCCAGCACACCCGCCAGCAGCGCGCAGCACAACCACAACACGGCGCCGGCCCGGCCGAACAACCAGCGCGACAGGGGGTCGAGCACATCCAGCACCCGGGTCGGGTCGAACAGCGGAAACCGCAGCGACAGCGGATTCTGGATGTATTGCTTGAGCTTCATGCGCCGGTTCTTCACGTGCCGCTCGTGCAGTTCCTGCATGTCGGGCCGCTTGTCGGTCTGCAACACGTCGGCGCGGTGCAGCGACGACAGGATGCCGATCACGTCGTCCTGCGTCGGCGCGTCGTCGCCCAGCCGGCTGCACGCAGACTCCCATATCTCGCGCAGCGTGCGCTTGCCGTCCATCAGGCCGATCACCAGGTTGGCATGGGGCGAGAAGCGGTGGAAGCGGCCGCTGGACTGGTCCTGCAGCACGTACCAGACCTGGCCGCGGTACAGGTGGCGGTGGATCACGGCGTGGCTGCGCAGGCGCGGCCGGACATCGGCAACCCGGTACCAGGAGGGACTGAACAGGCTCTCGCTCACGGCCAGTAGGTCCAGACGAACAGCCGGATCCAGTTCTCCAGGCGGTGGGTCCAGATCCACCACAGGCGGCGCTGTTCGATGTCGATCTTGGCCACACCCTCCATGCCCGGACGCAGCCGTTCGTCGGTCCGCTCGAGCAGGGCTTCGACGCGGAAGAAGTTGCGCCCGTCGCGCGCCGTCGTGACCGCGGTCACGTTGCCCACGACGAACGGGAACGCATCGCGCACGATCGAGGCCAGGATCAGCACGCCGCGCTGGCCGCTCACCACGTCGGCGATGTCGCGCTCGTCGACGTTGACGATCACGCGGTAGGCATCGAGCGGGGTGATCTCGAACAAGGTGTCGCCACGCTTGACGGCGCTGCCCAGCGATTGCGAGAGGTCGCCCTTGACGACCACGCCGTCGAACGGCGCCACGATGGTCGCGCGGCGCAGCTGCGTGTCGAGCAGCGACACCTGGGCCTGGGCCTGCTCGTATTGCGACTTGCCGATCTGCGCCTTGGCGCGGTCCCGGTTGGCCACCGCCTCCTGGTGCTGGCGCACGTATTGCGCGTACTGGCTGGCCCACTTGAGCCGCTCGAGCCGGATCTCGCTGTCGTCGAGCGTGGCAAGCACGTCGTCGGCGCGCAGCAGGTCGCCCGCGCGGGCCGGCGCGGTGGCCACGTAGCCATCAAACGGCGCCGCCACGGTACGCCGCACCGCACCCTCCAGCGTGGCCGGCGCGGTGACGCGGTAGTCGCCCTGCGCCACCGAGAAGAACGCCATGGCTGCCAGCACCCCCGTGACCAGCAGCTTGCGCAACACGTAGCGCGGACCGATCAGGCGGCCGATCTGCGTGCGGGTCGCGTCCAGGATGCGCAGCAGCAAGGCGCGCTCGTTGCGCCGGGCCATCTCCAGGATCCGTCCGAGCGCGGCCCCGCAGGCCTGTGCAAACGCCAGGTCGGCCCGCGTGAAGGGCTGGCTCGCGGGACGCTCGAACAACAACGCACCGGCAAAACCGTCCCGCCCGGCCATGGGCACGGTCAGCAGGCTGCCGCTGCCGTGTTCCTGGGCCAGCCGCCCGTGGTCGCGGTCGACGACGAGTTCGTCGCCGCTTTGCGACGGGTAACGCACCAGCGCACGCTGGTCGATCGCCTCGTCCATCGCGGCACCGATCGCATGCATCAGGTTCATGCGCCGCGCCATCTGGGCACTGTGCGACAACGCGATGATCTCCGCATGGCCGCGGCGTACCACGCCCAGGCTGACCCGATCGCACTGCAGCCGCGTCGCCAGTTCGGTGACCAGGGTGCGGCAGGCCGGCTCGAAACCGCCTTCGTCGAGCACCGCGCCGAGCACGTCCAGCACGCCCATCAGCCGGCCCTGGGCGTCCAGGCTTTCGGCCTGCTGCTCGCGCCGCAACAACTCGACCAGCGCCGGCATCGCCAGCGACAGGCGTTGCAGCACCGGCTGCAGGTTGGTCTCGGTGTATCCGGCCAGCGCAAATGCGACCACGCCGCGCAGCGTGTGATCGGCCTCGACCGGCAGCGCCAGGCCCATCGCGCCACCGGGCAGCGGCGCGGTGGTGACGCGGCGTTCGGCCAGCGCCTGTTCCGCCACGTCGGCCACGTCGCTCGCCCCCTGTCCGGCGCCCGGCCAGAACGCCACCGGCGCAAAAGGCCCGACCTCGGGTTCGCCGAGCACGACGACACCGCGTTCCACGCGCGGCAGCACCGCGCACAGTTGCGCCAGCCACTGCGTGACCTGCGCGGCCAGCGTGGCCTGCGGGTTCGCCTGCTGGACCTGCAGGCCGCTAGCGAGATCGTTCAAGGCACACCGCCGGTGCCGCTGGCCGGCCCCACCGTGGCGACGTCATCGTCAGGGCTTGAGTTCGCCGTGGCGCGCTTCGTAGTCCTTCAGGCCCTGGGTCAGCAGTTGCTGCAGACGCTTGGCCGCGAAGGGACTGAGCACGATACGGTCGGACAAGGCCACGGTGACCTCGGACTGGCCCGACTGCCAGGCCTGGTTGGTCCCGAACAGCAGCATGATTTCCTCGCGCGTACCCAGCACGTTGCACACGTTGGCATAGGAACTGCGCATCTTGGAGTCGTCCCAGACGATGCGGGGCGTGGCGGGGTTGCGGTTCGCCGCGGCCGGCGGGGCCGCCGTGGCTGCGTGGGTGCCGGCGCCGGGTTCGGTGGGAGCGTTGGTTGCCAAGGTCTTCTCCAGATCAGTTATACGAATATCCACAGTCACCGGCATCCCGATATACGAATGTGAACAGATGTTGCAGCCAGTCTACCATCGGATCGCGACCCGCCCGGCAGCCGTCGGCGGGGTCGCCACCGGGGGCGCGTCGGTGTCCTCGGCATGGGCCAGAGGTTCGGCGACG
>JBFIDI010000417.1:0-5142 GCA_041581405.1 Burkholderiaceae bacterium | reverse complement strand
TGCTGGCCAACGCGGTGAAGTTCACCGAGCAGGGCGAGGTGGTGTTGACCGTGTCTGCACGGCCCGCGCCAGCCGAACACACTCCCGCTGGGGCTGAGCCCGCGCCAGCCGATCACGCACCCGCCCATCACATCCCCGTTCGGGCTGAGCCCATCGACAAGCTCAGGACAGGCCCTGTCGAAGCCGCGCACGCAAAGGAACGGCAGACCGATCCAGGCTCAACCACAGGCAATCCGGCCACTGGTGACCCCCTTGGCCCGACATTCGAATTGACATTCGCGATCCGCGATACCGGCATCGGCCTGTCCGAGCAGGGCATGGCGCGGCTGTTCCAGTCGTTCTCGCAAGCCGACTCGTCGACGACGCGCAAGTACGGTGGCACTGGCCTGGGCCTGGCGATCAGCAAACGACTGGCCGAGCTGATGGGCGGCACGATGACCGCCAGCAGCGAGGGACAGGGAAAGGGCTCGACGTTCCGGTTCAGCATCGTCGCGCCGGTGGCCGAATCGCCGACGGCGAACCGGCGCGAGTTCCTGGGGCAGCAACCGGCGCTGGCCGGCAAACGCATGCTGGTGGTGGACGACAACGCGACCAATCGCAGGGTGCTGGCGCTGCAAAGCGGCAAGTGGGGCATGGTGGTGCGCGATACCGACTCCGCCGCCAAGGCGCTGGGCTGGCTCAAGGAGGACGCGGAGACATTCGACCTGGCCGTGCTCGACATGCATATGCCCGAGATGGACGGCCTGACGCTGGCCGGCAAGATCCGCAAGCTGCGCCCGGACCTGCCAATGGTTCTGTTCAGTTCACTCGGCCGGCGCGAGGCGGGAGATACACAAGGACTGTTCAGTGCCTACATGGGCAAGCCGCTGCGCCAGTCGCAGCTGTTCGACACGCTGGTCGGCCTGCTGGGCGAGGGCGAGGAGGCGCCGAAACCGGCGACGGCGCCGGTCAAGCCGAAGATCGACGCGGAGCTGGCCAAACGCCATCCGCTGCGCATCCTGCTGGCCGAGGACAACGTGGTGAACCAGAAGCTGGCGCTGCGGCTGCTGCAGCAGATGGGGTATCGCGCGGATCTGGCCGGCAACGGCGTCGAGGCGGTTGAGTCGCTCGAGCGCCAGACGTACGATGTGGTGCTGATGGACGTGCAGATGCCCGAGATGGACGGCCTGGAGGCAGCGCGCCGCATCACGGCCCGCTGGCCGGAGGGCCAGCGTCCGCGCATCATCGCGATGACGGCCAATGCGATGCAGGGCGACCGCGAGGCCTGCCTGGCCGCGGGCATGGACGATTACCTGACCAAGCCGATCCGCGTCGACCAGTTGGTCGAGGCCCTGAACGACAGCCGAGCACGCAAGGAGCACTGAACCATGACGGATCCAACGATCGATGCGACGACCTTTGCGGAACTGCAGGACGCCGCCGGCTCCGACTTCGTGGCCGAACTGATAGCCACCTTCCTGGAGGAGGCGCCGGGCATGCTCGCCGCGATGCGCAGCGCGCATGCCGGTCCGGATGCCGACGCGTTCCGGCGCGCGGCGCATTCGCTCAAGTCCAATGCACACACCTTCGGCGCCACGCGGCTGGCCGCGCTGGCGCGCAAGCTCGAGCTGGGCGGCCTGATCGTCGACACCGCGCCGCTCGACGCGCTCGAGGCCGAATACCGCAAGGTCGCCGCCGCGCTGCAGGAACTGCGCAATGGCTGAGCGCGGCGCGCGGCTGCTGGTGGCCGACGACAACAAGGTCAACCGCCTGCTGCTGACGCGCAGCCTGGAGCTGCAGGGGCATCGGGTGTCCAGTGCCGAGAACGGCCGCGTGGCGCTGGAGATGCTGCGCGCCGAATCCTTCGACCTGGTGCTGCTGGACATGGAGATGCCCGAGCTCGACGGCTTCGGCGTGCTCGAGCAGATGGTGGGCGACGGCAAGCTGCGCGACATCCCGGTCATCGTGACGAGTTCGCTCGAAGGCCTGCAGGACATCGTGCGCTGCATCGAGCTGGGCGCGGACGACTACCTGAACAAGCCGGTCAATCCGGTGCTGCTCAAGGCCCGCATCGATTCCAGCCTGGAGAAAAAGCGCCTGCGCGACCAGCAGAAGGAGCTGGTCAAGCGATTCGCCACTTCGGAGGTGGCCGACGACATGGAGCAGTCGGGTTTTGCGCTGGGTGGGCGCCGGGTGCAGGCCACGGTGATGTTCTCCGACATCCGCGGTTTCACGTCGCTGGTGGAGTCGCAGCCGCCGGAGGATACGATCGAGCTGCTCAACACCTACTACACGCTGATGTTCGATGCGATCACCGGGCAGGGGGGCGTCGTGAACCAGATGATCGGCGACGGGCTGATGGCGATCTTCGGCGCGCCGCAGCCGCTGGACGACGCGCCGCTGGCGGCGGTGCGCGCGGCGCTGGACATGGTGGAGATGATCGCGTTGTTCAACGTCGAGCGGGTCGGCCTGGGCAAGGAGCCGATCCGCATCGGCATCGGCATCGCATCGGGCGAGGTCGTGGCCGGCTACACCGGTACGCAGCAACGCGCCACCTATACCTGCATCGGCGATACCGTCAATCTTGCAGCGCGGCTGGAGGCGCATACCAAGCAGGCGCAACGCGGCATCTTGGTCGATGGCGCGACGCAGGCGGCGCTGGGCGGGCAGTTGTCGCTGGAGCCGCTCGGCGACGTCTTGTTCAAGGGCAAGTCACTGGCCGTGCCGGTATTCGCCGTCGAGGCGCAGGCGCAACGATGAACGGGCGACGCCGCACGGAGGCCGGAGTCGTGCGGTGGAGGTCTGCCGTGCTGCCGGGCCTGCTGGTGTTGGCGGGTCAGGGCGTTGCCGTGGCGCAGTTGCCGACGGCACCGCCGCCGGCAGACGGGACGCCGGCTGAATCGCTGCCGGCAGACGCGCCGCTGCAGTTGCCTCCCGTCGTACCCGCGCCAGGACCCGGCATGCTGATCGTGAGTTGCGACCCCGGCGGCTGCTGGGACGAGTTCGGCATGCGTTACGACCGCGCCGACGCCGGGGTGTTCATCCGGCGTGACGGCAGGAGTTGCCTGATGGTCAAGGGGCGCATGCGCTGCGAGTGAGCATATTCGCATCGTGGATTGCGTGCCGTATCGCCATTCGGCGGCCGACACACTGCGATTCGGTTGCTTGCAGCCGCGATGCAGCAGCAGGAAACCGCGGGCCGCCTCCCATGGCGGTATCTGCACCGGTCAGTTTGCCGTACCCCGGCAGACCGTGGGCCGACCCTAGAATGGCCCGTCGTTCCCCTTTCAATCTCTTCGGAGCCTTCTCATGCGCATGTTGCGTTCGTTCATGCTGCTCGTGGTGCTGGCGGTGTGCTCCAGCGTTGCATGCGCGGCCACCGAGCCGGCACCGGACAAGGTGCGGGCCTTGTTGCAGATGTTGTCCGACCCCGAGGTGCAGCGCTGGATCGAAGAGCAGCGTGCGGGCATGGGGGAGTCGCCGGCCGCGGCGGTTGCCGTGGCCGACGGAGAGGGCGTGTTGGCCGGGCAGATCGACGGCATGCGCGCGCACCTGCAGGCGGTCGCGGCGGCGGTACCCAAGGTGCGCAGCGCGCTGGCCGATGCCGCGGCACGTGTCCACGGCGAGATGGCCACCCATGGCGTGGACCACTTCTTCCTGCTGCTGGCTGCCTTTGCGGCGCTGGGTTTCGGTGTCGAGCGGCTGTTCTGGATGGTTTCGGGCGGCGTGCGGCGCTGGATCATCGCCTCGCCGATGAACACGCCGGGCGAGCGCTTGCGCGCCATGTTCGCGCGTTTCGGTTTCGGCTCCAGCTGGGTGGCCGCATTCGCACTCGGCACCGTCGGCGCCTTCCTCGCCTTCGACTGGCCGCCGGCCTTGCGCGACGCGTTGTTGCGCCTGCTGGCGGCCATCGTCATGGTGCGCATGGCGATGGTGTCAGGCCGCCTGCTGTTCGCGCCCGGTGCCGAGAGGTTCCGCATGTTGCCGCTGGATACAGCCGAAGCCTGGTTCTGGCATCGGCGCCTGGTGCTCAACGTGGCATGGTTCGCTTTCATCTATGCGGTCATCGAATGGCTGATCGCGCAAGGCGTCGAGGAGGGCGTCTGGCGCCTGGTCGCGTATGTCCTGTCGCTGGTGCAGCTGGCGCTGATCATGGAGATGGTGTGGCGCCGGCCCGGCCCGCGCAACGAGCACTACAAGACCGTGGGCTGGCTGCTGACGGTCGCGTTCGTCGTGTTGCTGCTGGCACGCATCGTCGGGGCGTTTGCGGTGTTCTGGCTCGGCGCGCTGGTGCTGGGCGTGTACGGCATCATGCGCCTGGTCAATGCCATCGCCATCCATCTGCAACGCACGCCCGGCGCGCCGGCGGACGAACCGGTCGTGCCCAGCGTGCAGGCCGCGGCGGTGGTGCGCGCAATCCGGCTGGTGCTGATCATCGCCGCCGGCGTGGTGCTGGTGCGCAACATGGGCATCGACGTGGCGGAACTGATGCGTGGCGGGTCGGTGTCGGTGCTGGTGCTGCGCGGCCTGTTCAGCGTCATCGTCATCGCCTTGTTCGCCGATCTCGTCTGGTTCGTGTTCAAGGCCATGATCGAGCGCCGCCTGGCCGAGGTGCAGGCCACGGGCGACGGCGACGGCGACAGCAGCCATGCCGGCCAGGCGACCCGGCTGCGCACCGTGTTGCCGATCGTGCGCAATGTGTCCTTCGTGACGCTGGCGGTGATCGCGGTGCTCACCGCGCTGTCGGCGCTGGGGGTCGACATCGCGCCCATGGTCGCCGGGGCCGGCGTGGTCGGCATCGCCGTGGGATTCGGCGCGCAGACGCTGGTCAAGGACATCGTCAGCGGCGTGTTCTTCCTGTTCGACGACGCGTTCCGGGTCGGCGAATACATCCAGAGTGGCAGCTACAAGGGCACGGTCGAGTCGTTCAGCCTGCGTTCGGTGCGGCTGCGCCACCACCGCGGGCCGGTCTATACGGTGCCGTTCGGCGAACTCGGGGCGGTGCAGAACATGAGCCGCGACTGGGTCATCGACAAGCTGGCCATCGGCATCACCTACGACAGCGACCTGGAGAAGGCGCGCAAGCTGATCAAGAAGATCGGCCAGGACCTGGCGGCCGACGAGGAGATGGGGCCGAACATCCTGGAGCCGCTGAAGATGCAG
>JBFIDI010000416.1:0-5203 GCA_041581405.1 Burkholderiaceae bacterium | reverse complement strand
GCGTTGTTGCGCGAACAGGGGCTGCCGCCATGGGGCATCACCGGCTTCTATGCCGCGCTGGGCCTGGCGGTGATGGCCTCGCCGCGCCTGTGGGCCGGACTGCTGGACCGTTACCGGGATGGCCGCCCGCTGGCCCTGCTCAACGCCTTGCTGGGTGCGGCCACGCTGGCGCCGGCGCTGAGCACGGCCTGGCCGCTGGTGCTGGCCTCCGGCCTGTTGTTCGGCGCCGTGTTCCTGTCGGTCGTGGCCTCGACCACGGCCTGGGTGCGGCACAACCTGCCCCCCGAGCAGTGGGCACGGGGCATCGGCGCCTTCACCATCGTGTTCGCCGCCGGCCAGATCGTCGGTCCGACGGTGGTGGGCTGGATCGCCGACGGCCCGGGTGGCCTGGAGCGCGGCTTCGTCGTGTCGGCCGTGGCCTTGTGGCTGGGAGCGGCGCTGGCATTGCGCCAGCGCGACGCCAACGCACCGTTACACTGACTCGTTCCGGTGCCACGGTCCGGGTCGCGTGATGCCGCGGCAGCCGCCGTGGTGCGCCATGCCGCAAAGGTTTTTCTATCAGCTTCTCTTCCTTTCCCCTGCTGCCGACATTGCAGCGCGCCGCGACCGGTTCGGGGTATCTCGCGCCCACGCCGGTGCAGGCCGCGGTCATTCCCGCGGCCTTGAGCGGCTCCGATGTGCTGGCGGTGGCGCAGACCGGCTCCGGCAAGACCGTGGCATTCGCGTTGCCGCTGCTGCAGCAGGTGCAAGCTACGGCGCCCGGCACGCCGCGCCACGTCAAGGCGCTGGTGCTGTTGCCCACGCGCGAACTGGCGATGCAGGTCGCCGGGGTGCTGCGCGACCAGGCGCGTTTCCTGTCCGACCCACCCCGGCTGGTCGTGGTGTTCGGGGGCGTGTCGGTCAATCCGCAGATGATGCGGCTGCGCGGTGGCGCCGACGTGCTGGTGGCCACGCCGGGTCGGCTGCTCGACCTGGTGGACAAGAACGCGGTCCGGTTGTCGGAACTGGAGATGCTGGTGCTCGACGAGGCCGACCGCCTGCTCGATGCCGGTTTTGCCGACGAACTGGCGCGGGTGCTGGCCCTGGTGCCGCCGCGGCGCCAGACGCTGCTGTTCTCGGCCACGATGCCGCCAGCCGTGCGGCAACTGGCCGATCGGCTGCTGCACGACCCGGTGCGGGTGCAGATCGCCGACACGGCGCAGACCGTGCCCGACATCGTGCAGCGGGTGATCGCGGTCGACCCGCCGCGGCGCACCGCGTTGCTGCGCCACCTGATGCAGACGCAGGGCTGGAAACGGGCCCTGGTGTTCGTCGCCACCCAGCATGCGGCCGACACCGTGGCTGCCAAGCTGTACGACCATGGCGTCTATGCCACGCCGTTCCACGGCGGCCTGAGCCAGGGCGCGCGCACCCAGGCCATCGACGAGTTGCGCAAGGGGCAGTGGGACGTGGTCGTCACCACCGACCTGGCGGCCCGTGGCCTGGACATCGCCCAGCTGCCCGTGGTCGTCAACTACGACCTGCCGCGCTCGGCGGTCGACTACCTGCACCGCATCGGCCGCACCGGACGTGCCGGCGCCAGCGGCCTGGCACTGAGTTTCGTCAGCGCCGGCACCGAAGCCCACATGCGCCTGATCGAGAAGCGACAGGCCGTGCAGATGCCGCGCGAGGTGGTGGCCGGATTCGAGCCGACCGAAGCTGCAGCGCCACCGGACCGGGCGACGGTGCCGGGCACCGGCGGCATCAAGGGAAAACGCCCGAGCAAGAAAGACAAGCTGCGTGCGCAGGCCGCACGCGATGCGTCGGGCGGAGATGGAAACAGCGGGCCCGGTTCGGGCCCATGACACCGTCAGTGGTTGTTGGTCGCCGGGGAGGTCGTGTGGGCGGTCGTGCCGGCATCGTCGTCTTGGCCGTCACCGGCGGCGCCATCGGACGGCGGCGCAGGTGGCTCATTGGCCAGCGTCTCGTCGGCCCGCGCCTCGTCGGTACGGGGTCGCGGCGTCCGATGTCCGGGCTTGGCCAGGATTTCGGCATAGACCTGGGTTGCGCCTTCGCGCGCGGCCGCATCCACCAGGGCGATCAGCTCCGACAGCTGCACCGTCTGCGCGCTGTCGGCGTCGCGGCCGAAGCGGCAATCGAAGTCCAGGAAGTCCACGCCTTCGGGCAGTGCGCGTCGGCGTTCGCGCCGCAGGTACTTGCGGATCTCGTGTTTGACCGCGTCGAGAACCCGGTCCGGATGCCGGCCGGGAGCGGTGAGTGCAAAAGTTTTCTTCATGGGTGATGGTAGCGCCGCTACAGTGGGCAGCTGGAACAAAGGGCAAGACAGACCATGGCGCGTAATTCACTCTGGGCAGAAAAGGTGCTGGCGCTGGCGCGCGGCGGCAACCTGGACGCGGCGATCGCCCAGGTCAAGGTCGCGCCCAGCCTGAAGGATCTGCAGGCCCTGCAGGCCGCGCTGATCGTGCACCGTCTTGCCGGGCGCTGGCGCAACCTGGACCAGGCCATCACCGATGCGCTGGTCCATTTGTCGGCGCCGCGACTGCACCGCGCGCCCTGAGTGCGGCCGTGTGGCCACCGGGCTCCCGGTGCCCCCTGGCGGCGAATCGCCCATTGCCGTGGGCCCTGCGCAGGACTAGACTGGGTGTCGCATCGCCAAGGCGCCGTGACGCGCCAACAGGGAGAACCCACCATGCATGTTGTCCTGCGTCGCCTCGTGGTCGTCGCTGGCGTGGCGCTCGGCGCCGTGTCCCCGCTGCCGGCCCAGACCGTCACCGCCAGTTTCGATGACCTGTCGGCCTTGCCCTCGGTCGACGCCTCCACCGGACTGTTCTTCGCCAATGGCGACAGCCTCGTGTACCAGGGCGTGACCTGGGACACGCGTTTCAAGGTGGTCGGCGATGCCTACCGCGTCGATCCGGTCACACCCGGGCCGCTGTACGGCATCCCGCGTTCCGGCCACTATTTCGTCACCAGCGAGTTCGACGACCCGCTCAACGATGGCTTGCTGATCACCACGAACCATCTGCTCACCGGCGCCTGGTTCGGGCGCAACGCGTATTACGGCTTCGGGGCCGGTGCCGACCAGGTGACGATCCACGCGCTCGACGGCAACCAGGTGCTGGCATCGGTGGTGTTCGACCTTCCCGACACCAACCCCGGCCATCCGGCGCCGCTGCAGTTCGTCGACACCGGCGCGTTTGCATCGCTGACGGGCATTACCGCGTATCGCATCGATCGGCGCGCCCTGGGCGACCAGAACGGCCACTGGGTGGCCGACGATTTCAGCTTCGTGGTGGCGTCGCCGGTACCCGAGCCGGTGCCGGCGATGATGTGGCTGGGTGCGCTGGCGCTGCTTGCGGGCCACCTGCGTCGACGCCGCGGCTGACATCCTCTCCACCGTCGCCGGCCTCAGCGGCCGAGCAACTCGAAGTTCAGCAGTCGCGTGGCGATGAAGGTTTCGGCCAGGAAACACAGCAGCGCAAGCAGGAAACACCCGACGCCACTCAGGAACCCGCCCACGGCCCAGCGCACGCCCAGGAAGCCGGTGGTTTCGCCCAGGAACAGCAGGATGATGGTCAGGCCGATCAGGAACGCGCACAAGGTCAGCAGTGCGATGCAGCCGTTGGCCAGCCGTCCGCGCAGGCGCAGCGTGCCCAGTTCGGCGGCCGCGCGAGCGAGCAGCCCTTCGTCCTGCGATTCGCGCGCCTGTTGTTCGACCACGCGGGCCCGGTCGATGATGCGCGCCAGCCGGCCCGCCACGGCGCCGATCATGCCGGCAACCGCGGTCAGCAGGAACACCGGCGCCACGGCCAGCTGGATGCCGTGGGTGATCGTCTCCGGATCGAGGGGGGTGAGCGCCATGGGGGTCGAGGGGATGCGGGTGGCTCGATTATGCGCAGGCCGATGCGCGGGCGGCAGGATGGACGGCGGCGACGCCCGGTGATGGTCGTCTCCGGCCGGCCGTGAGGCGCAGGCACGGCCCGCGCGTCGGTCCGGATTCAGCTGGCCGGCAGCTCCCGTCCCGACGGGGTTCCGGCCCGGTGGAACTGGTGCCAGGCCCGCCGCAATTGCGTGTCGGAACCGAAACCGGACACGGCCGCGGCCTGGGTCACGTTGTGGCCGGAATGCAGCGCCGCCTGCGCCACCGCGAGCCGGATGCGGCGCAGGTATTGCAAGGGCGCGATGCCGGCGTGTTCGACGAACAGGCGGTTCAGGTGGCGCGGCGAGGTGCAGGCGATGCCGGCCATGGCCGGCAAGGTCCAGTCGTGGGCCGGCTGGCTGGAGACCGCGTCCTGGACCCGGTGCAGCGCCGGATGCAGGTGGTTGCGGTAGGCCAGGAAGGGCGAGAGCTCCGGGTCCTGCGGGCCGCGGCGCAACGCCACCACCATGGTCTGTGCCACGCGGGCCGCCACGGCATCGCCGCAACTCTGCGCCACCAGGTGCAGGGCCAGGTCGATGCCGGTCGTGATGCCGGCGCTCGAGAGCACGGCGCCGTCGCGTCCGTCGTCGAGCACGAACACCCGGTTGCGCAGCACATCGCAACGCGGCTCGATCGCAGCGAGCCGGTCGAGCTCCAGGTGGTGGGTCGTGACCCGGCGCCCGGCCAGCAGCCCGGCGCGGCCGGCGAGCAAGGCGCCGGCGCAGACCGTGATCAGGCGGTTGCCGTGTTGACCGAAGCTGCCGGCCAGCCGGCGCAGCCAGTGCGTGGCCGCACGGCTGGCCGCGTCGTCCAGGTCGAGGGTCTCGTCCGGGCTGCCGACCAACACCACCCAGCTCGGCGCGGCGAGGGACTCGGGCAGCGGCTCGAGTGCGGCGATCTGCGCGCCGACCGAGCCGATGGCCTGCGGCTGCGGCCCGACGAAACGCAATCGGAAGCGCGGCGGCCGGCCGGCCCGCTGCAGGGCCTGGTTGGCCAGCCGCAGGGCTTCAGCCGGCCCGGCCCAGTCCAGCACCAGGCTGTTCGGCAGCAGCAGGAACAGGACCTCGACCGGCGGGTCGTCGTCAGGCCGTGGCGAGTGCGGCAATGTCTTGTTCTTCAAGTGCGTCCTCCACGCTGCAGATGCGGGCGAAGCGGTCCTTCAGCACGGCCGCGGTGCGGTCCTTGATATGCTGCGCCGGCAGCGGCGCGCCGCCGGGCAGCTGCATGTCGAAGGTCAGCGTCGCGTCGAGCACGTAGTCGACGACGTAGCCGAGGACGGACGCG
>JBFIDI010000415.1:0-5206 GCA_041581405.1 Burkholderiaceae bacterium | reverse complement strand
TGGCAGACCCGGCTCAACGGCTCGCCTTCCATGTCCTGCGCGGACCGTCCCAGCAACTGCGTGGCCGCCCGGTTCGCCACGGCCACGCGGGCATCGCCGCTGACCAGCAGCAGGGGCTGCGGCATCAGGTCCGCCAGGCGTCGAAAGTCGGCGGTCACCGGTGGCGTCATGGGGGCGGGCTCAGGATTCGAAATAGTCCCGCGCCGCAAAACCGCCGGTGTCCGCCTCCGGCTGCAGATACACCACCACCCGGCATTCGCCATGGTGCTGGGCGATGGTCTTCTCCAGTGCCACCTTGGCATAACCGAGGTTCTCGGCCGCGATCACGCCGAACACGTTCGAGGTCATCATGCACATGGCCGGGCGATCCAGCACCTTGTCGCCGAAGGGGCAATCGCGGTTGCCGAACACGATCTTCTGCGCGTCCTCCTCGATCACGTAGAAGCTGCCCTGGATCCGGCGCTTGAGGTCCACCAGCACCGCGGCCACCTGCGCGCGCGACAGCCGCTCGAGATGCAGGGCCGACTTGTAGTCGTGGTTGATCTGGTCGCCGACCCGATGGCCCACGACGCTGATGAAGCCCGCCGCCTCGTCGATACCCACCACATCCTGCAACGTGCCCGCCAGTTCGCGGATCAGGTTGCGCATGAAGCCATCGCGTTCCAGCGGCACGGCCAGCGCCGACACGGCGGTTCCGGCATCGTCATTCTTTTCCGTCATCACGGCTCCTTGCGTTGGCTGACCGATTCGGCCTGCATCCATTATGGGACCCGATGGCGTATTTGCGGACCGCCAGCCCGGCCGGCAGTCACGCAGGCGTCCTGGTCTGTTCCGTGTGCGGCGTTCGTTGGCGGCCCCGCCCGGCGCGCGGGCGAACCATAACGCATGCCGCGGCGCCTAGCCGCGCAGAATCGCCCGGATCCGCTGCGCGAGTTCATCGACGACGAAGGGCTTGGTGATCATCTGCATGTTGTCGCTGAGGAAGCGGGACTGCACGGCCGCCTGTTCGGCGTAGCCGGTCACGAACAGCACCTTGAGGCCGGGGCGCTTGGCGATCGCGATCTCCGCCAGCTGACGGCCGTTGAGCCCCGGCAGGCCGACGTCCGACACCAGCAGGTCGAAACGGCGCGGGCCGTCGAGCAGCACCAGTGCCGACTCGGCATCGCCGGTTTCGGCATAGGTGTAGCCCAGCTCGGCCAGCACCGAGACGATGATCTCGCGCACGCTGGGTTCGTCCTCCACCACCAGGATGCTCTCGCCCGCCTGCGCGCCCTCGACCGCCACGCGTGGTGGCGCCGGTTCGGCCTCGCCGTCCGAGACGTCGCGCGGCAGGTACAGCGTGACGGTGGTCCCGCTGCCGGGCTCGCTCTGGATGCGCACATGGCCGCCGGCCTGCTTGACGAAGCCGTAGACCATCGACAGGCCCAGTCCGGTCCCCTGGCCGATGGGCTTGGTGGTGTAGAACGGTTCGAACGCACGTGCGATGACCGATTCGGACATGCCCACGCCGGTGTCGCCCACGCTCACGGCTACGTATTCGCCCGGTGCGAGTTCGACCTGGGTGGCGGCGTAGGCGTCGTCGACCTGGCAATTGGCGACCTCGATGCCGAGCTCGCCGCCGTCGGGCATCGCGTCGCGCGCATTGATCACCAGGTTGAGCAGCGAGCTCTCGAGCTGGCCGCTGTCGATCCGCGCCGGCCAGGCGTCCTGCGGGTGGCGAATCTGCAAGGTGATGTGCGGCCCCAGGGTGCGCCGCATCATGTCGTCCAGCGAGTCGATCAGCGCGCAGACATCGACCCGGCGCGTTTCCAGCGCCTGGCGACGGGCAAAGGCGAGCAGGCGCTGCGTCAGCGCGGCGGCCCGTTGCGAGCTGGCCGAGGCGCGGTCGAGCAGCTTCTCGAAACCGTCCTGCCTGCCGGCCGCGAGCTTGCGCTGCATCAGCTGGATCGAGCCGTAGATGCTGGCCAGCATGTTGTTGAAGTCGTGCGCGATGCCGCCGGTGAGTTTGCCGATGGCTTCCATCTTCTGCGCCTGGCGCAGCTGCTCTTCGGCCTTGGCCAGCGCGTCCGAGCGTTCGCGGTCGGCGGTGATGTCGCGCCCGAACGCGAAGATCGTCTTGCCGTCGGGCGCGGCCGTCCAGGCCATGATGCGATGGCTGCCGTCGGCATGCCGCACGCGGCACTCGAAGGTGGGCAACACGCCCATCGTGGCGCGTGCCAGCGCGTCCTCGGCCCGGGCATGGTCCTGCGGATGGATCAGCTCGTCGATGCGCTTGCCGACCACCTGCTCCCGCTCCCAGCCCAGCGCGCATTTCCAGGCCGGGTTGATGTCGAGGAAGAAACCCTGGTCGTCGATCATGGCCATCAGGTCGGGCGCGTTGGTCCACATGCGCTCGCGTTCGCGCGTGCGCTCGTCCACGCGGCGCTCGAGCGTGGCGTTGATCGCACGCAGCTTGTCGCGGTCGGCGCGCTGGTCCTCGATGTCGGTGTTGGTGCCGACCCAGCGCACGACGGCGCCGCTGGTGTTGCGCACCGGCAGCGCCCGGACCAGGTGCCAGCGGTAGACGCCGTCGGCGCGGCGGATGCGGAACTCCACTTCATAGTGCGTGCCGCTGCGCAGCGCGGCGGCCCATGCCGACTGCGCGCGCGCGAGGTCGTCGGGGTGCACCAGCGTGGCCCAGCCGGCACCGCACAAGGCCGCCATGTCCTTGCCGCTGTAGCGCAGCGTCTGTTCGTTGAACCAGTCCAGCTGACCGTCGGCCGGCGAGGTCCACATATGGTTGGGCGCCAGCTGCGCGAAGGAGCGGAACTTCTCTTCGCTCTCGCGCAGCACCTGGGCCTGGGTCACGACCTCGGTCACGTCCACGCCTTCGACGAAGATGCCGTTGACCTTGCCGTCGGCGCCGCGCATCGGCTGGTAGATGAAGTCCAGCACCCGCTCCTCGGGTTCGGTGCCGGGCTCGGTGACCAGGCCCACCCGTTCGGCACGGCCGGAATGGGCCTCGCCGGTGTGGTAGACCGTGTCGAGCAGTTCGAAGAAACCCTGGCCCTCGAGCTCCGGCAACGCGGCGCGCACCGGCATGCCGATCACGTCGCGTTGCGCAATGAGGCGCAGGTAGGCCGGGTTGGTGAGCTCGAACCGATGGTCCGGCCCGCGCAGCACCGCGACGAAACTCGGCGACGACGCGAACATCTCGCGCAGGCGGTCGAGCTCGGCCGCGCGTTCGCGCTTGGCCTTCACCTCCTGCGTGATCTCGGTACAGGCGCAGAACACCCCGAGCACGTCGCCCTGGTCGCCGCGCACCGGAGCATAGAAGAACGAGAAATGGGTTTCCTCGACATGGCCGTGGCGCCGCATCATCAGCTCGATGTCGTCCATGTAGATCGGCTCGCCGCCATAGGCGCGGGTCATGATCGGGTCCAGGTCGTCGCGGACCTCGCTCCACACCTCCAGGAAGGGCTGGTCCAGCGCCGGATGGTGGCCGCCCAGGATCTCGGCATAGGCGTCGTTGTAGAACATCCGCTGCTGCGGCCCCCAGACCGCGAACATCGGTTGCGGCGCGTTGAGCATGACGCCGACCAGGGTCTTGAGTTGCGAGGGCCAGCGCGCGGGCGGACCCAGCGGCGACTGGGCCCAGGGGTGGGCGCGCAGCATCGCCCCCATGTCGCCCCCGCCCTGCATGAAGCGCAGCGTCATGGCGTGGAATCGTGCGAGCTGCGGATCTCGTCCATCAGGCGGTCCAGGTCATCGAGCTCGAACGGCTTGGCCAGCTCCCGCACGCGGGGCCCCAGCGCCTGCAGGGCGTCGCCGTGCTGGTAGCCGGAGCACAACACGACCCAGCGTTCGGGGTCCTTGGCGATGATGCGCCGGGCCAGGTCGGTGCCGGACATGCCGGGCAGGCTGATGTCGCTCACGAGCACGTCGAAATGGCTGGCCTCCCACAGCACCAGTGCCTCCTCGGCGGTGGCGCAGGCCACCACCTCGCGCTGTTCGCCTTCCAGCATCTCCTGGAAGGTTTCCCGCAGTTCGTCGTTGTCCTCCACATACAACATGCGCAGTTGTTTCATGGTCGGCAGGGGGGTGATGTCAAAAGGCGATTCTAGGACGCTCACCTGGAATTGCCGGGCGCGTGGCGCAGCGGGGTGCCGCCGGGGTGAAACGGGGTGAAACGAGGTGCCGCCGGGGCGCCGCGGCATGCCGCCGCGGTTGGCGCAGGCAGGGGCAGGCGCTGCACAATCGGCGCGCCGGCCGCCGTCAGCCGATGCGGCCATGATGCGTACTGCGGGAGCCCGACAACAATCAGGGAGCAACGTGCCATGACATCACCATCACGACGCCGCCAGGTCTGCGTGCTCGGCAGCGCCGAACCCGGCTCCGTGGCCTACGAGCGGGCCGGCCAGGCCGGGGAGCGGCTGGCCCGGCTCGGCATCACCGTCGTCAGCGGCTGCGGCAGCCCGGCGACGCGCCATGCGGCGCAACGCGCGCTGGACGCCGGCGGCCTGGTCGTCAGCATCGTCCCCGCCGACACCATGCCGGAGCCGGACTGGCCGGCCACCGTGGTCATCCCCTGCGGCATGGGCGACGCGCGCAACCTGATGATGGCGCTGGCCGGCGATGCCTGCATCGTCATCGGCGGGCGCGCCGGCACGATATCCGAAGTCTGCCTGGCTTGGCTGCATCGGCGCCCGCTGCTGCCGCTGGTCGGCTGCGGCGGCTGGTCCGACGGGCTGCTGGCGAACCCGCCGGACGAGCGCAAGAACGCACCGATCCTTCCGTGGGGGGACGTTGCGGCGCTCGAGGCGCAGTTGCGGGGTTTGGGGTTGGTCGGCGCCGCCGCTGCATGACGATGCGTCGCGGGCCCGGTCCCGTACGGTGTGCTCGTGCGCCCGGATTGACCGGGCCGGCAGGGCGCGGCAAGATGCGCGCTCGCCGGATGACCCGTACGCCCGCAGGGCGCGTCGCTGCGTTGCGGCGAGTGCCGGGTCCTGCGTGTCGGAAAGCATTTCCTCAAGAGAAAGAAAGGATGTACGCGTGATGTTCCTGCAAGAGCCGCCTTCGTCCGCCGAAGCCGAACAACTGTTCCAGTCCGATCGGAACGACATGGGCTTCGTCATGAACCTGAGCCACCTGTGGGCCTGGCGCCCCGATGTCTGCACCGCCTTCTCGGCATTGCGCGACCAGCTGACAAGCCGGTCCACGTTGTCGC
>JBFIDI010000414.1:0-5215 GCA_041581405.1 Burkholderiaceae bacterium | reverse complement strand
GACGCCGTCGCCCGCCTCGGTGCGTCGGGTCGCGGAGATGTCCAGCAAGGTTTCCATCGCCCCCACCCGGGCGCCATGCCGGTCGCGCAGCGGCACCGCCCGGAAGCACAACCAGCGTCCGGCCGGACCGAGCTGCGGGAAGAAGTCCTCGCCCTCGAAACCTCCCGGGACGCCGGCCCAGGCGTGGCAACGATCGCCATAGACGCTGGCGACCGCGTGCGCATCGCATCCGTCGGCCACCAGTTCCGCCAGCACCGGGCGCGTGCGGCCGAACAGCTGGCGTCCCAGCGCGTGTGTGCCCAGCACGTCCCGCGCCGCGATGCCGAGCAGGTCGGCGCAGGCGCGGTTCATGTGGATCACGACATGGTCGGTGTCGACGACGAAGGTCGGCACCGGGCAGCCGTCGAGCAGCTCGGCCGCGCTGAGCGCGTCCAGGCGGTTCGCGGGTGTCGCCACGGGCGTGGCCCTGGGATGTGGTGATGCGGCCACAGGCGGTTCGCCGCGACGATCGCGCGCGGCGCCGGGTTCGCCGATGCGGCCGATGGTCATGCCATATCCTCGCCGTGCCGCGCCCCCAGCGTGACCACGCGGGCGTCGGAGCCGGTGATCCGCCAGTCGACGGCGACGCGCCGGCCGTCGGCCAGGCGCACGTGGTCGCTGCCGCGGTCCGCCGCCCAGACGATGGCGTGCAGTGCGGGCACCGCCTCGGCCAGCGGCCGGCCGGCCAGGGACTGGGTGCCGCCCAGCAGCTGTTCGGCTGCCGCGCTGGCGACATCGACCGTACCGTCGCCGCTCAGCACCAGCATCGGCCAGGGCAGGTGCGCGAGCGCATCGCGCAGCGGGGCCGGATCCTGCGCACCGGTCGGGGCGGGCGCCGCTGGCCGCTTGTCCGGCAGGTCCTGCGTCTGCCGCCGGCTGGCCGCCAGTTCCTGCTGGGCTGCGCGGATCCGGATGTCGAGTTGTTCGTTCTCCTCGCCCAGTTCCTTCTGTCGGAACGCCTGCCCGATGAAGCTGCGCAACTGCAGGTCGTCCCAGGGTTTGGACAGCAGGCGGTAGACGGTGTCGTCACCGGTGGCGTCGGCTGTCGCCGCTGGATGTCCGGCTTCGTCCGACAGCAGGATGCGGATCGACTGCGGATGCAGCCGCCTGGCCTCGCGCAACACCGCGGCGCCGCTCATGCCGGGCAGGTGCTGGTCCGACACGACGATGTCGACCGGATGCCGGGCCAGCAACTGCAGCGCCTCGGCCGCGCTGCCGGCATGCAGGATGCGGTAGCCGTCGGGTTGCAGCAGCCGTTGCAGCGCGGCGATCACGCCGGGCTCGTCATCGACCAGCAGCAGGGTCCGGTTCCTGGCCAGTTCGCGCACCAGGTGCACGGGCAGCCGGTAGTCGTCGCGCAGCATGGCCTGCATCTGCGCTGCCGGCACGGGTCGCGAGAAGAAATAACCCTGGATCTCGTCGCACCGGTTGCGGCGCATGAAGTCGCATTGCATCTCGGTCTCGACGCCTTCGGCGATCACCCGCAGGCCCAGGCCATGCGCCATCGAGATCACCACCTTGGCGATGACCGCGTCCTGCGAGCTGCTGTGGATGTCGCGCACGAAGGACTGGTCGATCTTGACCTTGTCGAACGGAAACCGCTTGAGGTAGCTCAGCGACGAATACCCGGTGCCGAAGTCGTCGAGCGACAGCCGCACGCCGAGGGCCTTGAGCGCGTGCATCACCTGCTCGCTGTGCGGCACGTCGTCCATGACCGCGCCTTCGGTCAGTTCCAGGCAGATCTGCTCGGCCGCGATGGCGTGCTCCTGCATGGCCGCGCGCACCTTGTCGAGCAGCGCCGGATCGCGGAACTGCAGTGGCGACAGGTTCACCGACACCGTGGGCACGTCCAGCCCGCCGGCGCGCCAGTCGCGCAGGTCGCGGCAGGCCTGGCGCAACACCCAGCTGCCGATGTCGACGATCTGGCCGGTCTGTTCGGCCAGCGGGATGAACTTGCCAGGCGGCACCATGCCCAGCTCCGGATGGTTCCAGCGCAGCAAGGCCTCCATGCCGCCGATGCGCCCGGTGCGCATGTCGACGAAGGGCTGGTAATGCAGCAGCAGCTGGTCCTGCGCGATTGCGCTGCGCAGGGCCGTGCCCAGCGCCAGCTTGGCGACCGTGGCCTCGTACATCGCGGGACTGTGGAAGCGGAACTGGTTGCCGCCGTCGTCCTTGGCATGTTGCATGGCGACCTGGGCCGCGCTGGACAAGGCATCGAAGCTGTCGCCGTCGGACGGGTAGACGGCCACGCCGATCGACGTCTTGATCGTGACCTCGGTGTCGCCGACGCCGAACGGTTCGGCCAGGATGCGCAGCAGCCGCGTGACCAGCGCGCTCGCACCCTCGGCCGACTCGCCGGGCAACGCGAGCACGAATTCGTCGCCCTGCAGCCGTGCCACGGTATCCTGGGCGCGCACCAGGCGCTCCAGGCGCCGCGCGAACTTCTGGATCAGCTTGTCGCCGACGGAAAACCCCAGGCTGTCGTTGACCTGCCGGAACCCGTCCATGTCCAGCGCCAGCAGGACCACCGTGCCGTTGTCCCGCCCGGCCACGTGGATGTCGTGGCCGCATCGATCGGCGAGCAGGGTGCGGTTGGCCAGTCCGGTCAAGGGGTCGAAATGCGCCAGCCAGTCGATCTTGTCCTGTGCGGCGCGCTGCTCGGTGATGTCGCTGAAGGTGCCGATGTAGTTGGTCACGTTGCCATCGGCATCGTGCAACACGTTGATCGTCAGCCATTCCAGGAATTCGCGGCCGCTGCGGTGGCGGTTCCAGATCTCGCCCTGCCAGGTGCCGCTGCGGCGCACCGCCCGCCACATGTCGCGGTAGAACGCCGCGTTCTGCCGGCCCGACGACAACAACCGGGGGTTGCCGTCCAGCACCTGGGCGGCAGAGTATCCGGTGATGGTCGTGAAGGCCTGGTTCACCATGACGATCCGGCGCCGTGCGTCGGTCACGACCACGCCTTCGTGGCTCTGCGCGAAGATCTGCTCGGTCAGCTTGCGCTGGATCTCCTGTTCCTTGCGCGCCGTGATGTCCTGCTGGATGCCGACGAAATGGGTCAGCCGGCCCTCGCCGTCGGAGACCGGGCTGATCGACAAGGCGTTCCAGAACGGCGTACCGTCCTTGCGGTAGTTGAGGATCTCGCCCTGGAACGCCTGGCCCGCGTCCAGGGCCTGGCGGATGGCCCGCACCGTGGCCGGATTGCTGTCCGGGCCTTGCAGCAGCGCGCACGAGCGGCCCAGCAGTTCGGCTTCGGCATAACCCGAGATCCGCTCGAAGGCCTGGTTCACCAAGATCGTCGATCGCCGGGCGTCGCTGATCAGGATGCCCTGGGAGATCGACGCGAAGGCCTTGCGCGCCAGCCGCGCCTGCGCCAGCGCCTCGCGTTGCACGGTCAGGTCGGCGAAGGAATGCAGGTACTGCTCGATGCCGCCGATGTTGACGCGGGTGGTGGACACCAGGGCACGGCGAACGTCGCCGGTCTTGCGCCGGAAGTTGAACTCCATCGCGTCGACACGGCCAAAGTGCTGCAATGCGTCGCGTACCGCGCGGCCGTCGGCGTCGTCGACGAGCAGGCCGAGTTCGTCGACGGTGCGGCCCACGAGTTCGGCCCGGCGGTAGCCGCTGAGGTCGACGAAACGGTCGTTCACGCTGCTGATGTGCCTGCCGGGCAGGTTCATCATGCACGGGGCCGGGCTGCTGTCGAACATGTTGCGCGAGGTCTCGTCGCTGAGCAGCAGCCGGCGCTCCTGGCGCTTGCGTTCGGTGATGTCGATCAGCATGTCGATCGCACCGGTGATGTTGCCGGTGTCGTCGCGCAGCGGCCGCGGATGGTGCTCGACATGGCGTGTCGTGCCGTCGTCGCGCTCGATCACGACCTCGGCTCCGGCAATGGGCAGCCCGGTGCGCGCGACCACGGCAATCGGCAGCTGGTCGTTGCTCAGCGGCTGGCCGTCGGTGCCCAGCATGCGCCGTGCGCTCGCCCACCGGTCGGCGGCCAGATCCGGCTCGCGGCCCCACAACGCGGCCGCCGCGCGGTTGTAGCGCAGGATGCGTCCGTCGCAATCGCAGACGTAGATGGCGACCGGAAACGACGCCAGCGACTGCTCGGCGCTGTGCTCCACCCAGTTGTCGCCGCCCTGCGGCCGATGCAGGGCATGGCGCAACGCGCGCTGGTCGAGCTGGCGCTGCACGGCCTGGGCCAGCCGGCGGTGCAACTGGTCCAGGTGGATGCAGTCGCCCGCACCCTGGCGAATCGCGTCGACCGCGGCGTCTTCGCCGATGGAGCCGCAGATCAACACCACGGGCAGCCCGGGTGTGGCCTGGCGTACCGTCGCCAGGGTGTCGAGGGCGTCGCCGCCGGGCCACTGGAAGTCGGCAATCACGACGTCCCATTCGGGCGCGGGCAGCGCCTGGCGCAAGGCGTCGATGCTGGCGGCCCGGGTGTGGCGCACGGTGAATCCGCCCTGGCGCAATGCGAGCAGGGTTTGTGCCGCGTCGTGCTCGGCATGTACGGCCAGCAGGACCCGCAACTCGCGCCCCAGCATCGAACGCACGTCGTCCGCAGCGCCGCCCCGTGCGTCGTTGGATGCGCGCGCGGCACCGTCCGGGCCCGCGGGGGCCCAGCGCGGCTGGGATGCCGGCCTGGTCATCGCAATCGCTCCGCGGCCGATGGGTCGATGCGGGGCAGGGTGTCGGACGCCGGCACCACCGGTGTCCTGGCGCGCAGCAGGGGCAGCAGTTCGGTGACGAAGTCCGCCTTGCTGACGAAGTCCGCACCGAGTTCGCGCGCGGCGCCCCGGTATTCGCGGTTGTCGTGCATGGACAGGAACACCAGTTGCGGCGGCGCGGGGTCCTGCTGGATCGCGCGCGCCAGTTCCAGCCCGTTCATGCCCGGCATCGCGATGTCGAGCAGCACCAGGGCGGGGCGGTGTCGCCGCAGATGGGCCAGCGCCGACTTGCCGTCGCTGGCCTGCGCGACGATCCGAACGCCGGCCAACCGGTCCAGGAACTGGCGCACCGCCGTGATGAAGGTCTGGTTGTCGTCCACCAGCATGATCGTGAGCGGGGACATGGCCGGCGCCGCGGCCCGCATCGCGGGCGCCGTGGGTTCGGCAGACTTCTGGAACATGGCAGCTACCATAACCCGCGTCCGTCTCGCGGGCCATCAGATCGG
>JBFIDI010000413.1:0-5220 GCA_041581405.1 Burkholderiaceae bacterium | reverse complement strand
GCGCCATCACCGCCATTGCCGGCGGCGGCAGCTTCCTG
Organism: Burkholderiaceae bacterium; assembly: GCA_041581405.1. Lineage (GTDB taxonomy): Bacteria > Pseudomonadota > Gammaproteobacteria > Burkholderiales > Burkholderiaceae_C > CAISIP01. The sequence goes on along the minus strand of JBFIDI010000413.1, from coordinate 5,182 downwards.
ACCTTCCCGATGTTGCTCGCCGCCGGCCTGCCGCCGCTGGCCGCCAACGTCACGAACTGGGTCGCGCTGATGCCGGGCAACTTCATGGCGCTGGCGGCGTATCGCAGCGAACTGGCCGAGATGCGCCACGATGTCCGGCCCCACCTGATCGTGGCCTTCGTCGGCGGGCTGGCCGGCAGCCTGCTGCTGTTGTGGACCGGCGAGGTGCGTTTCGAGAAGGCCGTGCCCTGGCTGATGCTGACCGCGACCCTGTTCTTCGCGTTCGGCGACTGGGTCAAGAAGCGCCTGCACGCCTGGCGCAAGCCGGAGCGGCCGATGCCGCGGCGCGCCATATTGGCGTTCGAATTCGTGTTGATGGTCTACGGCGGTTATTTCGGCGCCGGGCTGGGCATCGTGCTGCTGGCCGCGCTGGCCATGGCCGGCGAAGCATCGATCCACCGGGCCAACGCCAAGAAGAACCTGATGGTGGCCGCGCTGAGCATCGCCGGCATGATCGTGTTCCTGCCCTCGGGCGTCGTGGTCTGGGCCTATGCGGTCCCGATCCTGATCGCCTCGGGTCTGGGCGGCTACGGTGCCGTCCACCTCGGGCGCCGGGTGCCGCAACACGTGTTGCGGCTGTCGGTGCTGGCATGGGCCATCGTGCTGACCGGCGTGATGTTCTGGAAATACGGCTGAGCGCGCCGCCAACAGCAGCGTCGCGGCCAGCGCCACCCCGCGGACCGCGGACCCGGGCATGGGTTGCATCCACCCATGCTCAACAAGCATGGATGCCATGAAAACATAACGTTGGACCGAAGCAGGTGCGAGTGACACCATTCGCCCCTCCTTCAGCCCCGAGGTCCCATCCATGCAGAAAATTGAAGTCGCCGTGATCGGCACCGGTTGGTGCGGCGGCATTCGCGCCGAGACGCTGGCGCAACACCCCTTGGTCGAGGCCCTGCACATCGCCGAGATCGTGCCGCAGCGGCTGCGCGACATGGCGGCCAGGACCGGCGCCCGGACCGCCACCGCCGACTGGCACGACATCGTCGGCAATCCGGACATCGCCGTGGTCTACATCTCGGCGACGCCGGAGACCACGCACTACCCGATGGCCAAGGCCTGCCTGCTCGCCGGCAAGCATGTGTTCCTCGAAAAGCCGATCGCAATCGCGCTGGAGGAAGCCGACGAGCTGATCGCGATCGCCCGCCAGGCCGGGCTCAAGTTCACGATCGGCTACTCGCAACGCTTCAACACCAAGTTCGCCTACGTCCGCCGCTGCGTGCGCGACGGATCCATCGGCGCGCCGGTCAGCGTGCTGGTGTCGCGCCACATCAGCCGCAGCCTGGGCAGCAAGATCACCGGGCGCACCAAGCTGTCGCCGGCGGCCATGGAGTCCACGCACGACCTGGACTTCGTCCTGTGGTGCCTGGAGCCGGCCCGGCCGGTGCGGGTGTATTCGCAGAACAACTACGGCGCCCTGCAAGCGTCCACCGGTTCGCCGATTCCCGATCTGCAGTGGATCAACGTCACGATGGACAACGGCGTGTCCTTCGTCGTCGGTGGCGGCTGGAGCCTGCCGCCGGGGTACCCGAACTTCTCCGCCACGTGGATCGAGATGGTCGGCACCGAAGGCGCCGTCTTCGTCGACGACAGCCACCGCGACGTCGTCATCAACACCATGAAGTCGGGCATGCAGTTGCCGATGTCGACCATGCCGGGGGAACAGGTCGAGCACGTCTATGCCGGCCCGATGGCCGCCGAGACCCTGCACTTCCTGGAGGCCGTGGTGCGCGACACGGACGTCATGGTGACGCCGGAACACGCCCGCATGGTGATGGAGGTCTACCAGGCCGCCGATCTTTCGGCCGAGCGCAACACCCCGGTCGATCTTCCGTTGCAGGCTGCCGGCGCACGGCGGGATCTGCGTGCGGCCTGATCCCACGCGGCGATGCGGCATGGCACCTGCGTCCTCCCGGGCAAGGCGACGCGTGGCCCGGCCGGGCCACGGCCAGCCGCCCGGTCGACGCGGCGAGGCGGCGCCGTCGTGGCGTCCGTATTCGACGACCGGCCTTCGGGCGCAACAGGAGCGCACGCGTGCACGATGAACACCGTACGGGACCGGTAGGACTGGCAGGCCTGGGACTGGTCGGTACCGCGCTGGCGCGGCGCCTGCTCGGCGCCGGTTTTCGCGTCGCGGGTTACGACATCGACCCCGGCCGGCGCGACGCCTTCGCCGCGCTCGGCGGCGTGGCCGCCGCGTCGGTGGCCGAACTCGGGCGCGACTGCGAGCGTATCGTCAGTGCGGTATTCGATACCGAGCAGCTGCGCGACGTGATCGAAGGCGAGGACGGCATCGTGTCCGGAGCACAGGGCCGCGCGCGCACGGTGCTGAACGTGACGACCAGCGATCCGGACAAGGTCGTGGCCCTGACCGCTCGGGTTCGATCCAGCGGCGTGACGGTGCTGGAGGTCCCGATCTCGGGCACCAGCGCGCAGATCACGCAAGGCGACGGGGTCGGCCTGATCGGCGGGGATGCCCCGGTGGCCGAAGCCTGCGCCGACATCCTCGACGCGATCTGTCCGAGGCGCTTCTTCACCGGCGCCATCGGCAACGGCGCCAGGACCAAGCTGGCCATCAACCTGATCCTCGGCCTGAATCGCGCCGCGCTGGCCGAAGGGCTGGTCTTTGCCGAGCGCCTCGGGCTCGACACCCGGACCTTTCTCGAGGTCGCACGCGGGTCGGCGGCGTATTCCCAGATCATGGACGTCAAGGGTGACAAGTTCGTGCGCGGCGACTACCGGCCCCACGGGAAGATCGCGCAACACCTGAAGGACGTGAACATGATGGTCGATCTCGCCGGCCGGGCGGGACAGGCCCTGCCGCTGATGGAGGTCGTCCGCACCCTGCTGATCGACAACGTCCGGCATGGCGAAGGCGATCTCGACAACAGCGCGCTGATCGAGGAGATCCGTCGCCGAAGGTCGTCGCAGGCCGCGCAAACCGGCCCGGGCTGAGCCGGCCCATGGGGGGCGTTGTGGGGTTGTGATGTCGATGGCGGATGGAACGGAGGCTGCGCATGGCTGCAAGCAAGATCGGAGTTGTCGGGCTCGGAAACATGGGCGCCGGTATCGCACGCAACTACCGGCGTGCGGGCCACGCAGTGTCGGCATGGGATACCGACGCGGGCAAGCGCGAGGCGTTCGCCGCCATGCCCGGTGTCGACATCGCACCCCCCGGGGCCATGGCATCGACCTGCGACATCGTGCTTTTTGTCGTGCCGGCCAGCCCCGAAGTCGCGTCCTGCCTCGACGGTGCCGACGGCGTGTTCGCGCGGGCGGCCCCGGGCCTGGTCCTGTACGACCTGACCACTTCCGACCCCGCGGCAACGCAGGCCCTCGCGGCCCGCGCGGCGGAACACGGCATCGCCTATCTCGACGCCGGCATGAGTGGCGGTGCGGCCGGTGCCGATGCCGGCACGCTCACACTCATGGTCGGTGGCGACAGGAACGCGTTCGAACGCACCCGACGCCTGCTCGATCCGATCGCCGGCAAGCTGTTCTACCTGGGCGCCAGCGGCACCGGCCATACCCTCAAGCTGATTCACAACATGGTCTGCCACACGATCTTCCTGGCGACCTGCGAAGGCGGCCGCCTGGCACATGCCGCCGGCATCGACCTGGCCGACATGATCGACGTCTTCAATGCCGCGAATGCGCGCAGCTACGCCAGCGAAGTGCGTTTTCCCCGGCACATCGTGTCCGGCACCTGGGATGCGCGCTCGCGGGTCTACAACCTGCACAAGGACTTGTCGATGGCGATGGTGATGGCCGCGGCACTGGGCGCCCGGGCGCCGCTGGGCAGCGTGACACACGCGTTGCTCGCGGCGGCGACCGCCAGCGGCATGGCCGACGCCGATTTCTCGCGGCTGTATCCGCAATTCGACGCCATCGCCGCGGCCAGCGCCGACATCGGCTGAGTATGGCGGCATCGCATGCCCCCGCCCGCAGCGGTGGCAGGCACTGCCGTGCCACGACCGCATGCACCGATAGTGGCGCTGGCTCGTCCACGCCGACCACGACCGACAGCAGCGCCCGAGCAATGCCCGAAACGCATGGCAGCCATGTGATCTTTGCGTTGGTCCCGGGCCGTGGCCTGTGCCATATTCGCGCCACAACAAGACATGCAGGCCCGGCGGCGATCGACCTGCATCGACACACGAGAGACAAACAGATCAATGCCAAATAGCGATGTCAGTCCGCGATTCCACTGGGAATCGCTGGACTTCAGGGCGGTCAACCAGGAATATCCTCCCGCACCGGCTGCGTATGCAGACGCGCGCTCGCTGTCCCGGGACGAGGTTCGCGCACGCCAGGAACAACGCTTCCTGGCGGTCGTCGCATCGGCCTGGAACAACCCGTTCTACGCGCGGCTGTGGGGGAACGCGGGACTGGCTCCTGCCGACATCACGTCGCTGGACCATATCGAGCGGCTGCCGATCTTCACCGTCAAGGACTTGCGCGCAAGCGTGGAGCGCAAGCCGCCGTACGGCGACTACATCGGGATCTCGCCCTCGAGCACCCGCCATGCGCCGATCACCCTGGTCACCAGCGGAGGTACCACGGGCCAGCCGCGTCCGATGTTGTATTCGGCATTCGAACGCGAGGTGATGACCATCCTGCGCGCCCGGGCGCTGCACATGCATGGCGTACGGCCCGGGGACCTGGTCCAGGTGACGACCGCGCTCGGCCTGTCCAACGGAGGCATCGGCACCCGCGACGCGATCCAGCGCTACAACGGAGCCATCGCCGTGCTGACCGGCAGCGGCAACAACACCTCCTCGCGGCGCCAGATCGAGATCGGCCGCGCGCTGGGAACCAACGTCATCCTCGGTTTTCCCGGCTACCTCAGGCATCTGGCCCGGGTCGCACGGGAAGAAGTGGGCATCGATGCGCGCGAGCTCGGCATCAAGCTGCTCGCCTCGCACCTGGGCACGGAAGACCGCAAGCCGATCGAGGCACTGTGGGGCTGCCGCTGCCTGGATTCGTACGGATGCCACGAAGTCGGCCAGATCGCCTCGGAGTGCGAACACGCCAGCGGGATGCACATCTTCGAGGATGCGGTGTACGTCGAAGTCGTCGATGCCGCCACCGGCCGCGGCGTACCGGACGGGACGGCCGGCAGCCTGGTGCTGACCTCGCT
>JBFIDI010000412.1:0-5226 GCA_041581405.1 Burkholderiaceae bacterium | reverse complement strand
GCGCGGGCCCGGGTGCGTGTGCTGAAGATGCCGCGCCTGGAGCCCATGGCGGCCGGCCGTGAGGTGCTGCAGCAGGTGCTGGCCGAAGGTGCCATGCCGCGTGCGATGGCCTGCGCCAGTGATTTCCCGGCGGCCGGCGCCTGGCTGGCGGCGCAGGACGCCGGCATTGCGGTGCCGGCGCAACTGGCGATGCTGGGTTTCGGCGACTACCCGATTGCGTCGCAGCTCGGCGCCGGGCTGAGCACCGTCAGCGTGGACCGCCAGTCGCTGGGCACGATCTGCGCGCAGCAGGTGCTGGCGATGGTGTATCCGGACACGTCCGCGCCGGTGGCGCCGGAGCAGCGCGAGATCCGGCCGCGGGTCGTGGAACGCGGGAGTACCTGACGGCGGCGCCGTGTGCGCGGCATGCGCGTGTTGCGCCGGGTCGCAGCCACGGCCTGCCGGGCATTGTCAGCCGGCCCTCGCGCGGCACGAAGCCGATCCCCAGGCCGTCGCACCCGCATCGCGCGGCATCACCGGGGTTGCTCGCGCACGGCAAACGCCCGTTCGGCCCGTTCCCGCCCGAGGTCGATCAACTCCTCGGCGCGCCAGAACTCGAAGAAGCCGCAGGCGTTGCGCGGGATCTCGATCGTCACGTCCGGCGAATAGGTCGACAGGCGCAGCCGCGCAATCGTGTCCTGCATGGTCTGCATGGACAGGAACGCCACGTCGATCAGTCCAGGGCGCGGCCCGGTGTCGGCGCGGGACGGTTGCAGGCCGTCGATGAATCGCGCAATGCGCGTGCGATAACTGTTGTCCTCGATCAAGGACGCGCTGACCTCGGGCAAGGCGTTCGACTCCGGGGGGCCGCTCAGGTTCACCACGACCTTCAGGTCGGTGGTGTCCTCGAGCGTGGGGCCGATGGGCACCGGGTTGACCAGGGCGCCGTCGAGCAGGGTCCGGTCGCCGTGCTGGAACGGCGTGAACACCATGGGCGTGGCGATCGACGCCCGGATGGCGTCGAACAGCTGGCCCTGGCGCAGCCAGACCTCCTCGCTCGAGTTCATGTCGGTGGCGACCGCGGTGAAGGCCATGGGCAGGTCCTCGATGGCGCAGTCGCCGATCAGCTCGCGCAACACGGTCATGATGCGCTCGCCCTTGAACAGGCCCGGTCGTCCGATGGTCGGGTCGAGCAGGCGCAGCACATGCATGCGTTCGAGCGCCAGCACCCATTCCGCATAGACCTCGAGCTTGTGCGCGGCGTAGATGCCACCCACCAGGGCACCGATGGACGACCCGGCGATGGACTGGATGCGGTAGCCGTTCTCGTTCAGCCACTGGATCACGCCGATGTGGGCCAGGCCCCGCGCGCCGCCGCTGCCGAGGACGAGGGATACGGAGTTCGAAGCTGTGGACATGCGGGAGCCGATGAGCGGGGGAGCGCCCATTTTCGCCGAGCGGGCCGGGAGGCGCGGCGCGGCATGCGGGCCATCGCGGCGCGGCCGCGGGCCGTGCGGCGCACTCGGCCCGCCGCACGGCCGGGGTCAACCCGCGGCTGCCTGCGCCAGTTTCTCCAGCTGCGCCACCATCGCGTCCGCCACCTGCAGGCCATCGCGGGCCGCCGCGCGTTCCAGCGCCAGGCGACGCGCACCGGCCAGCCGCACGCCATCGTCGCGCAGCATCTCGGTGATCACGGTTTCCATGCGGTCGTAATAGGTGTCGGTGCCGGCGAGTGCGCCCGGATCGATGACGATGAAGGCCTGGCCGATGCGGGGCTGGTTGCCTGCGTCGACGAAGAAGGAACTGGCCTCGAAGCCGAACTGCGCGCCGATGACGGCGGTCACCATGAGCTCGACCATCAGCGCCAGCATCGCCCCCTTGGGGCTGGTGGCGGCGCCAACCGGCAACATGGAGCCCATCATGCCCTTTTGCGGGTCGGTCGTCGGTTCGCCGTCGGCGTCCACGGCCCAGCCCAGCGGAATGGATTGGCCGGCCTTGGCTGCGACCATCAGCTTGCCGCGCGCGACTTCGCTCAGCGACAGGTCGATCATCAGCGCGTCGCCGTCGCGGCGCGGGAAGATCGCGGCCACCGGGTTGGTGCCGAACACCGGATGCCTGCCGCCGGCCGCCGGCATCGCGGCGGGCGAATTCGCGAAGGCGAGTGCGACCATGCCGGCCCGTGCCACCGGCCGCAGGTGGTCGACCATGACGCCGGCATGGTGGCTGTTGGTGACACCGGCAAAACACACGCCGAGCGCGCGCGCGGTCGCGATGGCCTTGTCGATCGCCAGGTCGCAGGCCGGAAACGCCAGGCCGGTGCCGGCGTCGACCAGCACGGCCGCACCCTTGTGGCGCGCGACCGTCGCCATGGCCTTGCCGTCGGCGCGCCCGTTGCGCAGGTGGGTGCAGTATTGCCCGACACGGCTCAGGCCATGGCCGGACAGGCCCTGCGATTCGGCCAGCACGAGTGCGCGTGCCACCGATTGCGCCATGGTGTCGTTGGCCCCGGCCGCAGCCAGGGCGTTTGCCACCAGGTCGGTGGCTTGCTGGATCGAGAGTTGTGCCATTACTGCAAGGCCTCCAGCACCTTGTCGGCGATCAGGAACGACACGCGTTCGTTCGATTCGGCGCTGACGCCGGAGATATGGGGCGTGAGCAGCAGGTTCGGGCAGTCCTGCAGGTCCGCGCTGGCGGCCAGCGGCTCGGCGTCGAACACGTCGATCGCCGCGCCTCCCAGGTGCTTGTTGCGCAGCGACGCGGCGACGGCGGACAGGTCGACGATGTGGCCGCGCGAGGTGTTGATCAGCACCGCGCCGGGTTTCATCGATGCGATGCAGGCGGCGTCGAACAGGCCGCGTGTCGCATCGACCAGCGGCACGTGCAGCGTGATCACGTCCGATTGCAGGATCAGTTCCTGCAGGCCCACGTATTTGACGCCGGTTTCCTGGAACACCGGCGTGTCGGCGTCCAGCATGGCGTCGAAGGCGATGACCTGCATGCCCAGGCCCTGTGCGAGCCGCGCCGTGGTGCGCCCGATGGAGCCGAAGCCGATGATGCCCATGACCTTGCCCGCCGTCTCGCGGCCGTTGCCCAGCGCATTGCGTGGCCATTTTCCGGCGGCCACGTCGGCGCTGGACGCGAAGGCGCCGCGCAGCAGCATCATGGCCGCGGTGATCACGTATTCGGCCACGCTCAGCGCGTTCGCGCCGGTGGCGGGAATCACCGCCATGCCCTTGCCCTCGCAGCCGGCCACGTCGATGTTGTCCAGTCCGACGCCCAGGCGACCGATCACCTTGCAGCGTGCCAGCGCGCCGAGCAGTTCGCCGCGCACCTGGGTGCGGTTGCGCACGATCAGCGCATCGGCGGTGGCTGCGCACTGCAGCAGGCGCGGCATGTCGTCGACCAGGGTCGGGTCGTACACCACGTCGTGGCGTTCCTGCAGCTGCGCCACGGCGCGCTGGTCCATGAATTCGGAGATCACTATCTGCATGGGTGTCGTTCTGGGTTGCTTGAAAAAAGGGTGCAGTCGCCGGACCGGCGCGTCAGGGCAAGGGTACCTGCAAGGCGTGCTTGAACAATACGTACAGCAGGCCCAGGACCGCGGAGACGGAAAGACCGTAGGCCAGCGCGGTGCGCAGCGTCCAGCGGTCGTGGTGGGCAATCAGCAGCAAGGCGGCCATGGCCGCCGCGCCGGCCGGCAGGAAACCCAGCGGCTCCAGTGTGAAGCCCCAGGCCAGCATCACGACGGCAACCAGGGCTCGGCGCGCGGTGGAGCCATCGACCGTCGCGGCACGCCGGGTCCGTCCCAGCGCCACGAGTGCGATGTAGACGATGCCCAGCGCGATCAGCAAGGCGCCGACGGTGCGCGGGAACACCGCGCCCAGGTCGGAGTAGTCACGCGCGGCCCAGATCGCGGCGGCGCCGATGACCACCATGATGCCGCTGCCGATGGCGCCGGGCAGGTCGGCGCGTCTTGCGGTTTCACGCATTCTTGGCCTCCGCGATGCGGACCCGTCGCGCCGCCCACCAGGGCCAGAGCAGACCGAGCACGATGAAGAAGATGATGGCCAGCGAGATCGGCCGGGCGAAGAATTCGGCCAGCACGCTGCCGCGCGCGCCACCGATCAGGTGGCCCTGCACGAAGCCGCGTTCGGCGATCGTGCCCAGGATCAGTCCGAGCACGATGGGCGAGGCGCTGAAACCCATGCGGCTCACGCCCCAGGCCAGCACGCCGAGCACCACCATCTGCTGGACTTCGTGCACGTTGTTGTGCACGGCGTAGCTGCCCAGCACCGTGAGCAGCGCCACCGAAGGCACCAGCACGGCCTTGGGGATGGCCAGGATGGAGCGGAACGCGAAACGTCCGACTAGCAGGCCGACCGGCAACATGATGATGGTGGCCAGGATCAGGCCCCAGATGAAGGTGTAGACGATGGGCGCCTGCTGCGTGAACAGCGTCGGGCCGGTGCGGATGCCCTGCACCAGCAACGCACCGAGGATGATCGCGTCCGGCGGCGTTCCGGGGATGCCGAGCACCAGCGTCGGGATGAAGCCGCCGCCGACCGTGGCGTTGTTGGCCGACTCGGTCGACAACACGCCGTCGGGTTCGCCCTTGCCGAAATGCTCGCGCCGGGGCGATGCGCGCCTGGCCTCCGAATACGACACCAGCGAGGCGATTGACCCGCCGGCGCCCGGCAGGATGCCGACCACGGTGCCGATGATGGAGCTGCGTGCGAGGTTGAACTTCGATCGCCGCACGATGCCCAGCGCCTCGCGGAGCCGGAAGCTGGCGACGCGGCTGCCGGATTCCAGGTGCGCCACCGGCGTGGCGACGAGGTCGATCAGCACCGGGATGCAATACAGGCCGATCAGCGCCGATACGACGTCGATCCCGCCCAGCAGCGGCTTGAAGTCGCCGACGTAACGGATGTCGCCGCCGACTTCGGCGACACCGACCATGGACAGCAACAGGCCGAGACCGCCGCCGATCAGGCCCTTGATGGTGCTGCCTTCGCCGAGCGAGGCGATCAGCGTGAGACCGAACAGGCCGAGCCAGAAATATTCGACCGGGCCGAACTTGAGCGCCACGGTGGCCATCGGCGGCGCCAGCAGCAGCAGGAAGCCGGCGCCGACCAGGCCGCCGACCACCGACGCGAGGCAGGCGACGGTGAGCGCGAGGTCCCCGTTGCCGGCTCGCGCCAGCGGATAGCCGTCGAAGGTCGTCGCGAGCGACGACGGCGTGCCCGG
>JBFIDI010000411.1:0-5232 GCA_041581405.1 Burkholderiaceae bacterium | reverse complement strand
CGCCGCGCGCGTTCTATGTCGATCGGGTCGCCGAAGGCGTGGCGACGATCGCGGCAGCATTCTGGTCCAAGCCGGTCATCGTGCGCATGTCCGACTTCAAGAGCAACGAGTACCGCACCTTGATCGGCGGCAGCCGCTACGAGCCGGACGAAGAGAACCCGATGCTCGGCTTCCGGGGTGCGGCGCGTTACATCAGCGCCGATTTCGGCGAGGCGTTCGCGATGGAGTGCGAGGCGATGCTGCGGGTGCGCCGCGACATGGGCCTGACCAACGTGCAGCTGATGGTGCCGTTCGTGCGGACGCTGGAGCAGGCGCGCAAGGTCACCGAGCTGCTGGCCAGCCACGGGCTGAGCCGGGGCGACGGAGCACAGGCCGACGGCGAAGGCGGGCTCAAGATCATCATGATGTGCGAGGTGCCCAGCAACGCCATCCTGGCCAGCGAGTTCCTGCAGTATTTCGACGGCTTCTCGATCGGGTCGAACGACCTGACGCAGCTCACGCTGGGGCTGGACCGCGATTCGGGGCTCGAGCTGCTGGCGGCCGATTTCGACGAACGCGATCCGGCGGTCAAGTCGCTGATCCACATGGCGATCCAGGCCTGCCGTGCGCAGGGCAAGTACGTCGGCATCTGCGGCCAGGGGCCCAGCGACCATCCGGACTTTGCCGCCTGGTTGCGCGACGAAGGCATCAACTCGATCTCGCTCAACCCGGACACGGTCATCGACACCTGGCGTCGGCTGGCCGGTTGACCGAGCCTTGCGGGCGCCGGCAGGCCGGCGGCGCCGGTCCCGGACTTGGGGTCTTCCCTAGGGTTGGCGCGTGCGGGACGGCTTTGTAAGTGGAGGGTAAGGCCGTTCTTCACAATGGCCGGATGGACATCCGAGGGCCCGCATGCTTCTTGTCGTCACAGCACTCAAGCTGATCACCGAGACGGCCCTCATGGTCCTGGTCGGCCAGTGGCTGCTCGGTGTGCTCGCCGGGGCCCGGCGCGAGGGCAATCTCGCCTACCAGCTGTTGCAGCTGGCCGGCCGTCCCTTTGTCGCCGTGGCGCGTCGGCTGTCGCCGCGCTGCGTCGTCGATCGTCACTTGCCGCTGGTGGCTGCGCTGCTGCTCGCCTTCGCCTGGCTGGTGTTGACGCTGTTCAAGATCCGCCTGTGCCTGCAGGTCGGCATCGCGGCATGCCAGTGACGGCGGGTCTGCGGTACCGCTGGCACCGGATGCTGGCCCTGGCATGCCTGGCCTGCGGTCGCAGCCAGGCGGCGTTGCGGCGCTTCGACGCCATGCTCGCATGTGCGCCGGGCGACCGTCATACCTTGGCCAGCCGGGCCCACCTGCTGGCGCAAACGGGCAGGCATGCGGCCGCCGTGTCGAACCTGCGTGCGCTCACGGCCGCGCACGGCGGCGACGCGGCGGCCTGGTTCAACCTGGGTTTCCTGTTGCAGTCGACGGGCGACGACAGCGACGCCGAGGCCGAGGCCGCTTTCCGGCGCGCGCTGGATCTCGATGCCACGCTCGATCGCGCCTGGTATGGCCTGGCGTTGCTGCAGATCCGTGCGGGCCGGTTCGATGATGCGGTGCTGGCCCTGCAGCGTAATACCCGCCTGCAGCCGATGAGCCCGTTCGGCTGGTACCAGCTGGCCCGGGTGCAGTTCGACCGCCGGCGGCCCGACGAGGCGCTGGAGATCATCCGGCATCTGAAGGGCTTCGAGCCCCGGGTGGCGGCGCAACTGGAACGGGAAACCGGCCTGCATGCCCAGCCGCTCGCCTGACCCACGGCCGCGCGCCCCGCAACCGTGGCCGGCCGTCGCCGCATGGGGGGTGGCACCATGGGCGTGACGCGCCGCCAGCGCGCCTATTGGCGCAAGAACCTGATCGTCAGCGCAAGCCTGCTGGTGGTCTGGTTCGTCGTGACCTTCGTCGTCAGCTTCTTCGCCCGCGAGCTGAGTTTCAGCTTCTTCGGCTGGCCGTTCAGTTTCTGGATGGGCGCGCAGGGCGCGCTGCTGGTGTATGGCGCCATCATCTGGTTCTACGCGCGTTACATGGACAAGCTCGACGCGCAATATGCCATGCAAGAGGACGAGGAGGCATGAACCCGGCCGAGCACGCAGCGGCGCAGGACGGCTCCGCGGGCGACGCCGCGCCGACCCAGGCCGCGTTCAAGCAGGGAATCGACCGGGTCTTCTGGTGGTACGTCGCGGGTTTCCTGTGCTTCGTGGTGCTCATGGCCGTGCTGGAGCAGCTCGGCCTGCCACGGCGCTGGGTCGGCTCGATCTTCCTGCTGGCCACGATCGGCCTGTACGCCACCATCGGCGTGCTCAGTCGTACCCATGACGCGGTCGAATACTACGTCGCCGGTCGGCGCGTGCCGGCCATCTACAACGGCATGGCCACCGGCGCGGACTGGATGTCGGCGGCGTCGTTCATCGGCCTGGGTGGTACCTTGTACATCGCCGGCTACGGCGGCCTGGCCTTCATCATGGGCTGGACCGGCGGATATTGCCTGGTCGCATTGTTCCTGGCCCCGTATCTGCGCAAGTTCGGCCAGTTCACCGTCCCCGACTTCCTCGGCGACCGGTACGGCGGCAACCTGCCGCGCTTTCTCGGCATCGCGGCCGCCATCCTGTGTTCGTTCACCTACGTCGTGGCGCAGATCTCCGGGGTGGGGCTGATCACCTCGCACCTGACCGGCGTGCAGTTCGAGCTCGGCATCTTCCTGGGGCTGGGCGGCATCCTCGTGTGTTCCTTCCTCGGCGGCATGCGTGCCGTCACCTGGACCCAGGTCGCGCAATACGTCATCCTGATCGTGGCCTACCTGGTCCCCGTCATCTGGCTGTCGGTGAAGCAGACCGGCATTCCGGTGCCGCAGCTGGTCTATGGCTACCAGCTGGAGAAGGTGACCGCCGTGGAGCAGCAGCTGCGGGACGATCCCGGCGAACGCGCGGTACGCGCCGTGTTCCAGCAGCGTTCGCGTGAACTGGCCGACAAGCTGGAGGATCCGGCCACGGCACTGGCGGCCGAACGCGTCGCGGCCAAGGTGCGCCTGGACCGCCTCAAGCTCGGCTCGGGCTCCGCGGCCGACGTGGCGGCGGCCGAGAAGGCCATGTCGGCCCTGCCCCCCCATGCCGAGGCGGCGCGCGAGGCGTGGGCGGCGGCCAAGGAGCGGGCGGACATGAAGTCGCTGCCGCTCAACGGCATGGTTCCGCACGCGCAGACGTTCACCGGCGACCCGGCCGGCAACGTCGGTGCGCAGGAGGCCTATAACATTGCGCGGCGCAACTTCCTGGCCCTGATCTTCTGCCTGATGGTCGGGACCGCCGCCTTGCCGCACATCCTGATGCGGTATTACACGGTGCCCAGCGTCAAGGAGGCGCGGGCATCGGTGAGCTGGTCGCTGCTGTTCATCTTCCTGCTGTATTTCACGGCGCCGGCGCTGGCCGTGCTGGTCAAGTTCGAGATATTCACGCTGGTCGTCGGCACGCCGTTCGACCAGCTGCCGCAGTGGATCATGTCCTGGAACAAGGTCGATCCGTCGTTGTTGTCGGTGACCGACGTCAACCAGGATGGCATCCTGCAGCTCAACGAGATGAGCATCAGCGGCGACATCATGGTGCTGGCCATGCCGGAGATCGGCGGCATGCCCTATGTCGTGTCCGCGCTGGTGGCGGCCGGCGGCCTGGCGGCCGCGCTGTCCACCGCCGACGGCCTGCTGCTGACCGTGGCCAATGCGCTGAGCCACGACCTGTATTACAAGATGATCGACCCGAATGCATCGACGGCCCGGCGCGTCGCCTTGTCCAAGATGCTGCTGCTGGTCGTGGCCCTGGCGGCGTCCTATGTCGCGTCCCAGCGGCCGGCGGACATCCTGTTCCTGGTCTCGGCGGCGTTCTCGTTCGCCGCCGCGGCGTTTTTCCCGGCGCTGACGCTGGGCATCTTCTGGGGGAGGGCGACCGGCGTGGCGGCGTCGCTGGGCATGGTCGCGGGACTGGGCACCACGGCCTACTACATGGTCATGACCCAGCCCTGGTTGCGCGCCACGTTCGGCATCACCGCGCCGGTGCAGCTGTGGTGGGACATCCAGCCGATCTCGGCCGGGCTGTTCGGCGTGCCGGTGGGTTTTGCTGTCATCGTGCTGGTCAGCCTGCTGACGCCGCGCCCGGGCCCGCCCATCGAGCGGCTGGTCCAGTACATCCGGTATCCGAACCTCAAGGGCCGTTGATCCGGGGCACGGGCCGGGCGGCTGGACCGGGCCGGCATTTCTCGTCTATACTCGTGGGCTTTCCCTTACCACACCCTGTCTGGACGCCGGGGGTGGTTATACCGGCCCGGTTGCGGGCCATCCACAAGGAGTATCGATGCGTCATTACGAGATCATCCTCATGATCCATCCGGATCAGAGCGAACAGGTTCCAGCCATGCTGGAGCGCTACAAGACCATGATCACTGCCGGCGGCGGCAGGATCCATCGGGTGGAAGACTGGGGTCGTCGCCAGTTGGTCTACATGATCAACAAGCTGGCCAAGGCCCATTACCTGTGCGTCAACATCGAGGCCGACCAGGCCGTGATGTCGGAACTCGAGCACGCATTCAAGTTCAATGACGCGGTTCTGCGCCATCTGACCGTGTTGCGCAAGAAGGCCGATACCGCCCCGTCGGCAATGATGAAGACGGTGGAGCGTGAAGACGCGCGCAAGGCCCAGCAGGCCGAGATGCACGCGAACGACCGCTGATACCGGCGTGGGGTGAACGAGGTCGCGAACAGCCTGACCCTGACTGCCAGTATTGCCGAGCGTGACGCGATGCGTTACACGCCGGCGGGAATACCGGCCCTGAACCTGAAGCTCGAGCATGCCTCCAGCGTCCAGGAAGCAGGGCAGACCCGGCAGGTCAAGGCGGAAATGAAAGCCGTGGCCTTTGGCGGCAACGCCGAACGGCTGGCCCATCAGGCGATCGGCAGCAGCTGGCGATTTACCGGCTTCGTGGCTTCACCCCGCAACGGAAAACACGTCGTTTTTCACATACAGGAATTTCTGCAAGAACCATCCATGTTTTCACGCCAGGACGATCCGGCCCAGCACGCCTGAGCCCCACTATCCTCCTGCCACCCGAAGGACATCACCATGCCAGCACCGAAACGTTTCAACAAAGACAAGCGCCCCAAGCGCCCGGCCCAGAACCTGCTGTTCAAGCGCAAGCGCTTTTGCCGCTTCACCGTGACCGGCGTCGAAGAGATCG
>JBFIDI010000410.1:0-5275 GCA_041581405.1 Burkholderiaceae bacterium | reverse complement strand
GACACCGACGGTGACGCATTGACGGCCGTGCAGCAGACCGGCCCCGCCCATGGCCAGCTGCAGCTCGATGCCGATGGTGGCTTCACCTACACGCCGGACGCCGACTTCCACGGCCAGGACAGCTTCACCTATGTCGCCAACGACGGCGCGCTCGACAGCGGCGTGGCCACGGTGACGATCACGGTGCGCCCGATCGACGACGCGCCAAGCGCGGACGACGACACCTACGCGGTCAACGAAGGCGACACACTGACGGTCACCGCCGATGGCGTGCTGGGCAACGACGGTGACGTCGACGGCGACGCATTGACGGCGTCACTGGCCGACGGCCCGTCCCACGGCACGCTAGAGCTCGATGCCGACGGCGGTTTCCGCTACACGCCGGACGCCAACTTCAATGGCCAGGACAGCTTCAGTTATGTTGCCAGCGACGGCGATCTCGACAGCCCCCTGGCCACGGTGACGATCACCGTGCGTGCGGTCAACCGCGACCCGCAACTGGTCCAGCCCGACGACATCACCCTGGACGAAGGCCAGACCCTGGTGCTCGACCTGCTGGCGAGCGACGACGATGGCGACACCATCCGCTACAGCCTGGACCTGGCGCCCGATGGCGCTGCGATCGACGACCAGGGTCGACTGACCTGGACCGCCACCGACGGCGACGACGCCCATGCCTTCACGGTCCGCGTCAGCGACGACTTCGGCGGCAGCAGCACGCGCAGCTTCACCGCCACCGTGAGCAACGTGGCGCCGACCCTCGGCCTGGCCGGCCCCGCCGTGGCCCACCAGGGCCAGGCCTATACGGTGCTGCTCGCCCACCAGGACCCGGGCGACGACACGCTGGGCGAATGGGTCATCGACTGGGGCGACGGCAGCGAAAGCATCGTGGCCGGCGACGCGACACAGGCCAGCCATGTGTACGACACGCGGCTGGGCGCGACCCGCATCCAGGCGCTGGCACGCGACGAGGACGGCAACTGGTCCGGCCCGATGCTGGACATCGAGGTGGTGGCGCTGCCGCTGCAGGTCGCCAGTTTCGCGTCCTCGCAGTCGGGCTTCAGCGTGCGCTTCAACCAGGTCTTCGACCCCGGTCCGATCAACCTGTACGGCGCCGGCCGGCTGCCGGGCGACATCGTGCTGCAAGGCCCCGGCGGCGTACCGGTCGAAGGCTCGCTGGTGTTCGACGACGACGGACAAGGCCTGCGGTTCCTCAAGACCGGCGCAGCCCTGGCCGCGGGCGACTACACCGTGACGCTCAAGAGCGGCGCGGCGGCGTTCACCAGCAGTCGCGGCGACCTCGACGGCAATGCCGACGGCAGCACGGGCGACGACTACGTGAACGCGTTCAGCATCGCCGCCGCCGCGCCGACGACCTTGTCCCTGCCGGACTTCATGCGTGGTCCCGGCCAGGTCATCCATGTGCCGGCCGCGACCGCCGGCGGCCTGCCGCTGACCCTGAGCAGCGCGGGCGACGTGCAGGACCTGCAGTTCGAGATCCACTACGACCCGGCACTGCTCGACATCAGCGCCGTGCTGGCGGGCAGCGACCTGCCCGCGGGCGCCACGCTGACCGTCGACCTGACCGGTACCCCGGGTGTGGTGCGCGTGACGATCCACAACGACTCCCCGCTGGCGGCCGGCAACCTGCAACTGCTGAACCTGACCGCCATGGTGCCGTTCGACGCGCCGGCCCAGGCGCGCCAGGTGCTCGACATCACCAACGTCGTGATCAACGGCGTCGCCACCGCAGGGGCCGATGATGACGGCCTGCAGGTCGTCGGTTACCTCGGCGACGTCAACGGCAACAACGTCTACGACATCGAAGACGTGCAGCTGATCCAGCGCATGGCCATCCGCTACAACACCGGCTTCGCGGCCTGGGACGACATCAGTCCGCTGATCATGGCCGACATCGACGGCAACGGCTACGTCACCACCCGCGACGCGTCCTGGGTGTACCAGGCGGTGGCCGGCTACGCCAACCCGCTGATTCCCGCCATCCCGAGTGCCGACGCGTTCGCGCAGGCGGCTGCGCAGCGCAGCAGTGCGCAGGCGGCACCGTCGCCGGCCACCTCAGCGGCGGACGACGACGAAACGCCCGCAGGCGACACCGGCACCACGACCCGCGGGACCGGAGATCCGGATTCCGACGACCCGTCATCGACGCCGCAGGTGCGATTCAACAGCGGCCTGCTGGACTTCGGCATCGGCGCGCCGGTGAACCCGCACGACAACTGGCGGGTCAGCTGGGTCGGCGGCTCGAGCAAGCCGGCCGGAAACGACTGGAAGGTAATATTGCCGTGACGGGCCAGGCCAGGCCAGACCATGGGCATGTTTCCATGTTTCCTGTTCCCGGGGCTTGCGATGCCTTCGCTTAGCTGGTGAAATGGATTGAATTTCTTGCAACCGACAAAGAGGAACGACAACCATGGCGACTGAGAAGGAACCCCCCAAGAAGGCCGCAGCGGCCGCTGCCCCGGCAGCACCCGCGAGCGGCGCTGCCGGCCCCCGCGTGAAGTGGAATGTCGAGCATCTCAAGAGTTCCTACGTGAATTTCGCCAATGCCAACTCCACCCGCGAGGAAGTGGTGCTGAACTTCGGCCTGAACACCAGCTGGGACCGCAGCCAGCCGGAGGTCGAGATCGAACTGGCGCACCGCATCGTCATGAGCCCGTTCGCCGCCAAGCGGCTGTCGGAGCTGCTGGCCAAGCTGATGACGGAGTACGAATCCCGGCACGGCGAACTCAAGTAGGCGCGATGCCCGCATCCGGCGTCGCAACACGCCCACGCGGCGTGTCGCCGGCGCAGCCGCGCGCAACGGCGCCGCAGAGTCGGATACGCTCCGACCATTGTTATTCCAACGGCCAGGATCCAGACGATGCTGTCGCGAAATGAGCCCTCCGCGCCCGAGGCGGCGAACGAGCCTGCGGCCGCCACCGCGGGCCGCTCCGTCGCCACCGACCCCTGGGCGGCGCTGGCCCAGGCACGCACGGCCGAGCAGCTGTGCCAGGCCTGGCTGCCGGTGTTGTGCGGCATGTTGCCCCATGCCCGCAGCGGCGTCATCCTGTTGCAGGATGCCGACGGCAGTTATGCGCCGGTGGCGATCTGGCCGGGCCAGACCGACCTGAGCCACCTCGGCGACGTGGCCCAGGAGGCCCTGGTCAAGGGGCAGGGCGTGGTACGGCGCGACGCCGGCAAGCCGACCCAGTTCGCCTATCCGCTCGACGGCGGCGGCCGTCTGTTCGGAGCCGTGGTGCTGGAGCTGGAGACCGAGGCCGACGATGCGCTGAGCCAGGCCATGCGCATGTTGCACTGGGGCGTGGGCTGGCTGATGGACCTGCACAACCGGCGCCAGCTCGGTGTGCAGGAGTCGCGCCTGGAGCGCTCGAGTTTCCTGTTCGACCTGGCGCTGGCGGCGCTGGCCGAGACCGATTCGCACAAGGCCTCGCTGGCCATCGTGAACCGGCTGGCGCAGCAGTTCGGCTGCCACCAGGTGCAGCTCGGCCTGGAAAAAGGCAAGACGGTGCGGGTCAGCGCGGTCTCGCACTCGGCCACGTTCGACGAAAAGACCAACCTGGTCAACCTGGCCGCACTGGCCATGAACGAGGCGTTCGACCAGCGCGCCACCGTGGTCGTGCCCGAGCCCGAAGAGGGCGCCAGCCTGATCACGGCGGCGTTGCGCCACTATGGCAGCGAAAGCGGCAGCGCGGCCTTGTGTGCCGTGCCGCTGGAGGCCGCCGACCGGGTGGTCGCCGTCTGGCTGCTCGAGCGCGACACCCCTTTCACGCGCGACGAATGCGAGGCGCTGGAGACCCTGGCGCTGACCATGGCCCCGATCCTCGAACTCAAGCTGACCGCCGAAGAAGGCCTGTTGCGCCACAGCCGGCGCAGCTGGCAGACGCTGCTGCGCCGGACCACCGACACCTCGCGTCCGGGCATCAAGCTGCTGGTGCTGCTCAGCGCGCTGCTGATCGTGTTCCTGGCGCTGTACCCGGCCGACCACCGCGTCGCCTCCCAGGCCGTCGTCGAAGGCGCGATCCAGCGTGTCGCCGTGGCGCCGTTCCAGGGTTACATCCGGCAGGCGCCCGCGCGTGCCGGAGACATCGTGCAAAAGGGCCAGGTCCTGGCCGTGCTGGAAGACAAGGACCTGCGGCTGGAGCGAGTGCGCTGGGAATCCGAACTCGAGGTCGCCGTGCGCAAGGAGCGCGAGGCCATGGCCAAGGCCGACCGCGTTGCATTGCGCCTGGCCTCGGCGCAAGCCAACCAGGCCCGGGCCCAGCTCGACCTGACGCTGGAGAAACTCAGCCGCGTCGAGGTCGTCGCGCCCTTCGACGGCGTCGTCGTGCGCGGCGACCTGTCGCAGGAACTCGGCTCGCCGGTCGAACAGGGCAAGGTCTTGTTCGAACTCGCGCCGCTGGACGCCTGGCGCGTGATCCTCAAGGTCGACGAACGCGACATCGCCTGGGTCAAGCTCGGCGAACCCGGCGAACTGGTGCTGACCAGCCTGCCCGGCCAGGCCTATCCACTGACCGTCAAGCGCATCACGCCGGTCTCCGTGGCCGAGGACGGCCGCAACTACTTCCGCGTCGAGGCCGAACTGTCCGACCAGGCCGAACAAGGCCCGGTCCCGATGCGCCCGGGCATGGAAGGCGTCGCCAAGGTCAACGCCGGACAACGCAGCCTGCTGTGGATCTGGACCCACCGTTTCACCGACTGGCT
The DNA here is from genome assembly GCA_041581405.1 of Burkholderiaceae bacterium. GTDB lineage: Bacteria > Pseudomonadota > Gammaproteobacteria > Burkholderiales > Burkholderiaceae_C > CAISIP01. The sequence continues at coordinate 553 of JBFIDI010000410.1, read as the reverse complement.
GCGCCTCAAGGCATGGGAATGGATGTTGTGATGGTCGTGTCCACGCAATGGCTGCCGGTGCGTGTTGTTGGCGGGGATGACAGCATGACATCGGCGGCGTCGAGGCAGGCGCGCGTTGCGGCTGGCATGTCCGGGCGCGGGCTCCTGGTGGGGCGGTCGGGCGCTGAACGCGCCGACTGCCCTGCGGTGCTCACGGGCCGGGCGCATCGCGCAACTCACTGCGTTCGCTTCGCTCTCTCCGTTCAGACAAGCGCGATGAGAATGATGACGAAGCGCGCTGCGCGCGCAGCCCGGCCCGCTGCGCTCCTCGGCGCCCCACAAGTCGCCCGCGCCCGGACATGCCAGCCGCAACGCCGGGACGGTGGTATGCGTTGCGCCGGGAAGCCAGGCCTGCGCCCGAGGACCGGTTGCTGCGCCTCGCCGACCTCCGGCCTGGCTGCGAAGGCCCATGGGTCCCGCGCACGGCACGCCTCTGCGGCGCCGAGGAGCGCAGGTCTTGCGCCTCGCGCGAAGCGCGTTCGTCATCATTCTCATCGCGCTTGTCTGAACGGAG
>JBFIDI010000409.1:0-5312 GCA_041581405.1 Burkholderiaceae bacterium | reverse complement strand
TGGCCACGCCGGGCGACACGGTGGCGCTGGACATCTGGCGCAAGGGCCGTTCGCAACGCATCGACGCGCGCCTGGGCAGTGCCGGCGACGCCGAACGCACGCTGGCGCGCAACGACGCACCGGCCAGCCAGGGGCGGCTCGGCCTGGCCCTGCGTCCGCTGCAGCCGCAGGAGGCCCAGGCGGTCGGCGCACCGAACGGGCTGGTCGTCGAGTCCGTGGCCGGCGCCGCGGCGCGCGCCGGCATCAACCCGGGTGACGTGGTGCTGGCGGTCAACGGCACCGCGGTCAAGGACGTGGAACAGGTACGCACCATCGTGGACAGGTCCGACAAGTCGGTGGCGCTGCTGATCCAGCGCGACGGAGACAAGATCTTCGTGCCGATCCGGTTGAGCTGACGACCCTGCGGGGCCGGGCCGGCGCAGGCCCGGCCCCGCAAGCGGCTCGCAGAAAAAAATTCAAGCCGCAGACAGCGGGTTTCAAAACGGCAGTGGCGCGCTGCGGCTAACATGGCCGGCGTCAACAAGGAGTCTGCCGTGCCCGTGATCACCAATATCGAAGACCTGCGCGTCCTGGCGCAAAAACGTGTGCCCCGCATGTTCTACGACTACGCCGATTCCGGCTCGTGGACCGAAGGCACCTACCGCGCCAACGCGGACGACTTCCAGTCCATCCTGCTGCGCCAGCGCGTGGCCGTCAACCTGGAGAACCGCAGCACGGCGACCACCATGGTCGGATGCCAGACCAAGATGCCGGTGGCGATCGCCCCGGTCGGCCTGACCGGCATGCAGCATGCCGACGGCGAGATCCATGCGGCCCGCGCGGCCGAGAAGTTCGGCATCCCGTTCACGCTGTCGACGATGAGCATCTGCTCGATCGAGGACATCGCCGAGAGTACCAGCGCGCCGTTCTGGTTCCAGCTCTACATGATGCGTGACCGCGAGGCCATGGCCAACATGATCCAGCGCTGCAAGGTCGCCAAATGCAGCGCGCTGGTGCTCACGCTCGACCTGCAGGTGATCGGCCAGCGCCACAAGGACCTCAAGAACGGCCTGAGCGCCCCGCCCCGCCCCACGCTGGCCAACATGATCAACCTGGCCACCAAGCCGCGCTGGTGCCTGGGCATGGCGGGCACGAAGCGCCGCACCTTCCGCAACCTGGTCGGCCATGTCAAGGGCGTCAGCGACATGAGTTCGCTGGGTGCCTGGACCCGCGAGCAGTTCGATCCCCGCCTGTCCTGGCCCGACGTGGCCTGGGTCAAGGAACAATGGGGCGGCAAGCTGATCCTCAAGGGCATCATGGACGTCGAGGACGCGCGCCTGGCGGTGGCCTCGGGGGCCGACGCCATCGTCGTCAGCAACCATGGCGGCCGCCAGCTCGACGGCGCGCCGTCGAGCATCCGTGCCTTGCCCGCCATCGTGGACGCGGTCGGCAAGGACATCGAGGTCTGGATGGACGGCGGCATCCGCAGCGGCCAGGACGTGCTCAAGGCCTGGGCCCTGGGCGCGCGCGGCACCATGATCGGCCGCGCCATGGTCTACGGCCTGGGCGCCATGGGCGAAGCCGGCGTGACGAAGGCGCTGGAGCTCATCCACAACGAGCTCGACACCACGATGGCCTTCTGCGGCCATACCGACATCCAGACCGTCGATCGCAGCATCCTGTTGCCCGGCGCCTACCCGACCTGAGCGGCCGGCCGGCCCCGGCAGCATCGGCATGGAACTTCCGGCCTTGGCCAGCTGGGCCTGGATCCCGATCGTCGTCGGGGCGGCCTTCATGCAGACCATTCGCAATGCGGCCCAGCGCAGCCTGGTCACCGAACTGGGCACGCTGGCGGCCACGCTGGTGCGTTTCCTGTACGGCTTGCCGTTCGCGCTGCTGTGGCTGCTGCTGGTGATCGGTTTTTCCGGCGCCGGCGCCGCGCCGTGGCCGGACGTCTCGTCGGCCTACCTGGCGTGGCTGGCCGGCGGCGCCATCAGCCAGCTGGCGGCCACCGCCTTGTTGCTGCTGGCGATGAAGCAGCGCAACTTCATCGTCGGCGTGACCTTCTCCAAGACCGAGGTGCTGCAGGTCGGCCTGTTCGGCGTCGTGGCACTGCAGGAACTGCCCACCGTCGCCGCCGCGATCGCGATGCTGGTCGCCACGCTGGGTGTCGTGTTGTTGTCGCTACCGCGCGAGCCGGGCCAGGCGCTGGCGAACTGGCGCGGTAACGCCGCCTGGTTCGGCCTGGCCAGCGGTGCCTGTTTCGCGCTGGCCAGCGTCGGTTACCGCGGCGCGGCGCTGCAATGGCCCGGGGTGTCGGCCTGGCTGGTCGGCGCCGTCGGCGTGTTGCTGGCCCAGCTGCTGCAGACCGTGTTGCTCGGCGGCTGGTTGTGGCTGCGCCAACCCGGCATCCTGGCGGCCATCGTGCGGGCCTGGCGGCTGTCGACCGTGGCCGGCGCCATGGGTGCCATGGCCTCGATCGGCTGGATGACGGCCACCGCGCTGCGCCCGGCCGTCGACGTGCGCACGCTGGGACTGGTCGAGGTGCTGTTCAGCTACCTGGTCTCGCGACGGCTGTTCCGCGAGCAGATCAGCCGCAAGGAACTGACCGGCCTGCTGCTGGTGGGCGCCGGCGTGCTGGTGATCTCGGCCCAATGGTGATCGCCGCCGCTCCGACCCGAATCGTTCCCCCGCAAACCAAGGAGACATTTCCGCCATGCCCATCATCGAGTCGATCCAGGCCCGCCGCTTCCAGGTGCCGCTGGCCGAAGTCCTGTCCGACGCCAAACACGGCGACCACACCCATTTCGAGCTGATCACCGTGACCATCGGCCTGGACGACGGCCACGAGGGCACGGGTTACACCTATACCGGCGGCAAGGGCGGGCACGCGGTGCTGGCCATGATCGAGCACGATCTCAAGCCCTTCCTGCTCGGCCGCGACGCGCAGGACATCGATGCGCTGTACGACGCGATGCAGTGGCACATCCACTATGTCGGGCGCGGCGGCATCGCATCGTTCGCCATCTCGGCCGTCGACATCGCGTTGTGGGACCTGCGCGGAAAGCGGCGCGGCGAGGCGTTGTGGAAGATGGCCGGCGGCGCCAGCCAGCGCTGCAAGGCGTATTGCGGCGGCATCGACCTGAACTTCCCGCTCGACAAGCTGCTGGAGCAGACCCGCGGTTATCTCGCGCGGGGCTTCAACGGCGTCAAGATCAAGGTCGGCCAGCCGCGCCTGGCCGACGACGTGGCGCGGGTGCAGGCGGTGCGCGAGCTGATCGGCCCGGACCGCGCGCTGATGGTGGACGCCAACTACGCCATGTCGGTGCCGCAGGCCATCGACGCGGCGCTGGCGTTCAAGCCGTATGACCTGGTCTGGTTCGAGGAGCCGACGATTCCCGACGACTACACCGGCTACGCCGCGATCTTCGATGCCACCGGCGTGCCGCTGGCCATGGGCGAGAACCTGCATACCGAACACGAGTTCGCGCTGGCCTTCGCGCATTCGAAACTGGCTTTCATCCAGCCCGACGCATCCAACTGCGGCGGCATCACCGGCTGGTTGCGCGTGGCGGCTCAGGCCCGCGCCGTCGGCATGCCGGTGTGCAGCCACGGCATGCAGGAGCTGCACGTCAGCCTGGCGGCGAGCCAGCCGCATGCCGGCTGGATCGAGGTGCATTCGTTCCCGATCGACAGCTACACCACGCGTCCGCTGGTGGTGCAGGACCATCTGGCGGTCGCCCCGGACGTGCCCGGGACCGGCGTGGTGTTCGACTGGGACCGCCTGCAGGCGGCCCACCAGGGGGACTGACGATCGCCGGCCGCCCGGCTTGACACACGCAGTCCCGCTGGCGCCGCCGCGCGCGATCAGGCTCCGGCCGGGTACGCGGGGGTGCGCCCGGCAACATCCGGGGGCGGCCCGGCTGGCGCATGCAGGGCATACGCGATCGCATCCTTGCCGTTGTGCTTGATGTCGTACATCAGGCGGTCGGCGATCTTGATCAGGTCTTCCGCCGCGACGTCGCCGCCGCGCCAGGTCAACACGCCGATCGAGAACGTCACCGGCCAGTTCCGTTCGCGCATGCGCGCGAGCAGGGTCGCCTGCAGCTTGGGAATCATGACGTGTGCGGCGTCCTGGTCGATCTCGGGCAGCAACAACACGAATTCGTCACCCCCGACACGCGCCAGCAGATCGGTGCGCCGCACCGACCCGTGGATCGTGTCGACGACGGCACGCAGCAGGCGGTCGCCCGTCGCATGCCCGAGGCGGTCGTTGACCAGCTTGAAGCCGTCGAGGTCGATGAAGGCCACCGTCATCGGCCGGTCATACCGGCGCGAGCGCATCAACTCCAGGTCGACCGCCTCGCTCAGGCGCCGCCGGTTCGCCGCACCGGTCAGCGGATCCTCGCGCGCGAGTTCCTTTTCGCGGCGCAGCGCCTGCACCGCCGGCAGCAGCAGGCATACGACGACGAACAGGCCCAGCCGCACGCCGGCGTTCCATATCCGCACCAGCCAGCCCGAGGCCGTCGCGGTGTCGCCCACCACGTCGGCCATCAACCACACGGCAGCCGCCGCCACGCACATCGCCAGGCCGGGCCCCCGACCGGCGAACCAGGTCACGAGCGCGATCGGCAACAGGTAGAACACGGCGGACGAAAAAGCGCTTCCGGTCCAGGCATCGAGCACGCCGGTCGCACCCAGCACGACGAAACCCACACCTATCCAGGTCCGGCGACCGATCGTGTCGGGCTTGAGCAGGTCAACCATGCAGCGCCTTCATCAGGTCCTGCCCGCAACGCACCTGCCTGCGCCACGGGCCTTGTGTTGTGTCCAAGCCCCCAAACTACCATCGTGCGGCGCTCCGGTCAAACCCCCGGACAGGGGATTTCGACCATCCCGCCGCGCATGGCAGCAGCGCAACAGCGCCGGACGGCGGCACGTCGTCAATGGTGGGCCCCGCCGAGGTTGACCCCGATCACGCCGATGACGATCAGCGCGATGCTCACCACCTTGACCGTGCTGACCGCCTCGTGGAAGAACAGGATGCCGATCACCGCGATGGCCGCGGTGCCGACCCCCGACCAGATCGCGTAGGCGATGCTGACCTCGATCCGTTCCAGGGCCAGTGTCAGTGCGACGATCGAGCCCAGGTAGAACACGAACAGCAGCACCGACGGCGTCAGCCGACTGAACCCCACGGACAACTTCATCGATGTGGTGCCCGCAATCTCCAGCGCAATCGCGCCCGCCAGGTACAGCCAGTGTTGCATGTGTTCTTCTTCCCTTGCATGAATGGTGGTGGTCCGCGGCCGCGCCCGCGGATACGACCGGGC
>JBFIDI010000408.1:0-5314 GCA_041581405.1 Burkholderiaceae bacterium | reverse complement strand
GCGCCTCGCGGATCGAACGGTACAGGTTGCGGGCGATCAGACGCGCGGCGTCCAGGTCGGGTGCATCCACCCAGAACAAGTTCATGCGGTTGCGGATCGGTTCGGGGATCGCGCGTTCGTCATTGGCCGTGGTGATCCAGATCACCTGGCTGGCGTCGATCGCCACCTCGGCGAATTCGTCGGTGAATTTCTGCGCCGTATCGTGTTCGAGCAGGCTGTACAAGGCGCCCAGCGGATCGTATTGGGCGTCGCTGCTGGCCTTGTCGATCTCGTCGACGACGATGACCGGATTGGCGTATTCGCCATCCACCAGGGCTTCGAACACCTTGCCGGGCTTGGCCCCTTTCCACTGGCTCGATGCTCCCGAGAGCAGCCAACCGGCGGTCATCGAGCTCATCGGAACCAGGCTCATGCCGGTGCCGAGCAGGTCGGCCAGCTTGCGGGCGAAATGGGTCTTGCCGATGCCGGGAGCACCCAGCAGCAACATCGGCGTGACTTCGAGTCCGTCCCCGCTGTCCTGGGACAGCGCGACATGGCGCTTCACGTCGTCGAGGACTTCATGGAAATTCGGCAGCGTCGCATACAACTCGCTCATGTCGGGAACACCCGAGGGCTTGACCTGGAAGCGCTGCGGTCCGCGTTCGAGCATGCGCTGGTAGGTTGCGCGCAACGTGTCGTAGTCGCGCTCGGCCAGCCCGTCGAGCTTGCGCTGGACCTGGTGCGGTTCGAATACCTGGCGCATCTGCGCCACCGGCAGTCGAAACGGGGTAGTCGATAGGGCAACGGCCTTCGCAGAATCCATGAACGGCTCCTTGTGCAGACATCCTGCGTTTATTCAAACACAGGACGTCGGCATCGCAAATACGGAAATGAAGCCTTGTTGCGGCAATTGTTGCGAACCTGCCACCAAAATGGCCGCCGCGGATGCGCAGGCGCGCGACCGCCCTCGAGGGCGGCACGTGGCGCGAGTTCGATCGGGGCGGCGGCCTGGCGCTCCCGCGCAGCCTGTTGCCCGCCGCCGGGAGCCGGGTTCAGCCCTGGCTGGACAACACCTGCTGCAGTTCGCCGTTCTCGTACATCTCCATCATGATGTCCGAGCCACCGATGAACTCGCCCTTGACGTACAACTGCGGGATGGTCGGCCACTGGCTGTAGTCCTTGATGCCGGCCCGGATCTCCGGGTCTTCCAGGACATTGACGGTCTTGACCTGCTTCGGATCGAGGCCGCAGGCCTTCAGGATCTGGATCGCGCGGCCGGAAAAACCGCATTGCGGAAAAGAGGCGTTGCCTTTCATGAACAGCAGGACCGGGTTGCCCTTGACCAGTTCATCGATGCGTTGTTGCGTGTCGCTCATTGAGATCCTCCATGTTCAGCGCTTGCCGGATTATTTCACCTTCGCGCCGGCCGTGCGTCGAACAACCTTGTGCGTCACGTGGGCGCACCGCGCCACAGGCCGCCGGTGCAGCGCCAGTGACCGGCCAGATCATGACGGCCGGGCAGGGTTTCGAACCCGGCCGCAGCCAGCAACGCCAGTACCGCCGGCCCCTGGTCGTGGCCGTGCTCGAGCAGCAGGTGGCCGCCGGCCAGCAGGTGTGCGGGCGCTCCGGCGACGATGAGCCGGATGTCGCGCAGGCCGTCCGGTCCCGACGTGAGTGCGCCGGTCGGCTCGTGCACCAGCGCCGCCAGATGCGGATCGGCCTCGGCCACGTAGGGCGGGTTGGAGACGATGCAGTCGTAGCGGGCGCTTGCCGGAGCGAACCAGCTTCCATGCAGCAGCGTCAGCGGCAGTTGCAATCGATCGGCATTGGCCGCTGCCACCGCGAGTGCCGCGGAACTGGCGTCCACCGCGTCGATGGTCCATGACGGTCGCATGTGCTTGAGCGCGAGCGCGATCGCGCCGCTGCCGGTGCCCAGGTCCAGCAGCCGGCGCGCCGGTGCTGCGGCGTCCGGGTACAGCGCCAGCGTCCAGTCGACCAGGGTCTCGGTGTCCGGCCGCGGCACCAGCACGCGCGGATCGACCATCAGCGGCAAGCCGTAGAACTCCTTGGCGCCGACGATATAGGCCAGCGGTTCACCCGCCAACCGGCGCTCCACGAGCAGGCGGTAGCGCGCGAACACGTCGACCGGCAAGACGTCGGTATCGTGGGCCGGCAACCAGCTGCGCGAGGCATGCAGTGCCGCCGCTCCGACGCCCCGGGCCGAGAGCAGCAGCAGGTCGGCATCGAGCTTGTCCAGGCCCGAGACGCGGGCGCCCGCCAGGGCCTGGCCTACGGTGGTCATGGGAATGGTGGTGTACTGTGGCGCACCACGGGACGCGTCCTGGGAACGGCCCGGCGAGTCACTTGGATGCCCTCCGTGCTGCGCACTGCGGGATTCGTCTTGGGAACGGCCCGGCGACTCATTCGGATGCCCTCCGTGCTGCGCACTGCGGGGTTCGTCTTGGGAACGGCCCGGCGACTCATGCCGTCGCTCCGAGTTCGAGGGCCGCCAGTTGCTCGGCCGCCTGGGCCGCCTGCAGGGCCTGGACGACGTCGTCGAGGTCACCTTCCACGATGGTGGACAGCTTGTACAGGGTCAGGTTGATGCGGTGGTCGGTGAGCCGGCCCTGCGGGAAGTTGTAGGTGCGGATCCGGTCGCTGCGGTCGCCGCTGCCGATCAGGCTCTTGCGTTGCGCCGCATCGCGGGCCGCGCGTTCGGCACGGTCCTTCTCCTGGATACGTGCCGACAACACCTGCAGCGCGCGCGCCTTGTTGCGGTGCTGGCTGCGGTCGTCCTGGCACTCGGCAACGATGCCGGTGGGCAGGTGGGTGATGCGCACCGCCGAGTCGGTCTTGTTGATGTGTTGTCCGCCCGCACCGCTGGCGCGGTAGGTGTCGATGCGCAGGTCGGCCGGATTGATCTGCACCGCGACCGATTCGTCCGGTTCGGCCAGCACCGCCACGGTGCAGGCGCTGGTGTGAATCCGTCCCTGGGTTTCGGTCGCCGGCACGCGTTGCACCCGGTGCCCGCCGGACTCGAACTTGAGCGCGCCATACGCGCCGTCGCCGACGATGCGCAGCACCACCTCCTTGTAGCCCCCCAGTTCCGACTCGGATTCGCTGATGATCTCGGTCTTCCAGCCGCGGCGTTCGCAATAACGCACATACATGCGCAGCAGGTCGCCGGCGAACAACGCCGATTCGTCGCCGCCGGTGCCGGCGCGGATCTCGAGGAAGGCGTTGCGTGTGTCGTCCGGGTCCTTGGGCAGCAGCATGCGTTGCAGCTCGGTTTCCAGTTGTGCCAGTTCCGCCTTGGCGGAGTCGACCTCCTCCTGGGCCATGGCCGCCATGTCGGCGTCCTGGCCGGAGCTCTCCAGCAGTTCCTGGCCATGCTGGAGGTCCGATTCGCGCTGGCGGTAGCGCGCCCAGCGGCCCGCCACGGCGCCGACCTCGGCGTGTTCGCGCGACAGGGACAGGAACTGCTCCATGTCCTGCATGATGTCCTCGCGCGAGAGCAGGAACTCCAGCTCACCGAGTCGGTCGGCGTAGCGGTCCAGTTGTTGTCGGAAGAAGGCTTTCATCGTTGTCGATCATGAGGGCCGAGCGGCGCATCGCACCGGGGTTCGGCAGGGGTTCCGGGGCCCGGCGCATGGCCAGGGCGGGCGGCACCCGGCGGGAGCGGGCGCCGCGGACCGTGCGCGCAGCTAACGTTCCTTGCGCAGGAAGAAATGCTGGACCGCCGAGCTGGCCTGGCGGCGTGCGTCGGCATCCGCGGTACGCAGCTCCGCCATGGCGCCGTGCAGCATCTTCTGCGTCAGTCCGCGCGACAAGGCGTCGAGCACGGCGTCGATGTTCTCGCCGCGGGCCAGCAGCTTGCGGGCGCGCGCGATCTCGAGCGCGCGCCATTCGTCGGCCTGGGCATTGAGTTGCTGGATCAGCGGCACCGACCCGCGCTGGTCGATCCAGTGCATGAAGCTCTGCACGCCGGCGTCGATGATGGCTTCCGCCTGCGCCACGGCGGCCTGCCGGTTGGCGCGCCCGGTCTGCACGACATGGGCCAGGTCGTCGACGGTATACAGGTAGATGTCCTGCAGGTCCTTGACTTCCGGCTCGATGTCCTGCGGTACGGCCAGGTCGACCATGAACATCGGCCGGTGGCGCCGGCGCTTGAGCGCACGCTCCACGGCGCCCAGGCCGATGATCGGCAACGAGCTCGCCGTACAGCTGATGACGGCGTCGAACTCGTGCAGCCGCTCGGGCAGGTCGGCCAGCCGCATCACGGTGCCGTCGAACTGGGCCGCCAGTCTCTCGCCGCGCTCGAGCGTGCGGTTGGCCACCGTCATCGATTTCGGCTGGCGCGCGGCGAAATGCGTCGCGCACAACTCGATCATGTCGCCGGCGCCGACGAACAGCAGCTTGACTTCGCCCAGGTCCTCGAACAACTGGGCCGCGAGCCGTACCGTGGCCGCCGCCATGCTGATCGAATGCGCGCCGATCTCGGTCGAGGTGCGCACCTCCTTGGCCACGGCGAACGAACGCTGGAACATCTGGCTCAGCGTGGCGCCCAGCGCGCCGGCGTTCTGCGCGACCCGCACCGCCTCCTTGAGCTGGCCCAGGATCTGGGGCTCGCCCAGCACCATGGAATCCAGGCCGCTGGCGACCCGGAACGCGTGGCGCGCGGCCGGGCCGTTCTCCAGCATGTAGCTGTGCGAGCGCAATACCGAGCCGGATACCCCGCCGGTCCGGGCCAGCCAGTCCAGCGCGGGCTCGAATTCCGGCTTGTCGCCGGCGCAATAGATCTCGGTCCGGTTGCAGGTCGACACGATCGCGGCCTCCGGCGGGCGCGTCAAGGCCCTGCGCAGGCCGTGCAGCGTCGGCTCGATCTGTTCGCCGGCGAACGCCAGCCGGCCGCGCAGGTCCAGCGGCGCGGTGGTGTGGTTGATGCCTAATGCCCAGACTGCCATACGATCCAATTTGGCCGAATTATAAAATTCGCGCACCATGGGTGTTCTCGGACTGCTCAATCACCTGCTGAACTTTGTCGTGCCGGCGCTGGCGCTGGCATTGCTGATGCCGTTGTGCCTGCGCTGGTTGCCGATCGGCCGCGCGGCACGGGCCGGCCTGTCGCTGCAGATGCTGGTGCTGGCACTGGTCAACGTGACCGTGCTGGTGGCCGGGCTGCTGGTGTTCGGGCGCGACGGCAAGATGCTCACCTACCTCGGCATGGCCGTGAGCTGCGCGACCGCGCAGTGGTTGCTGGTGGGCGCCTGGCGCCGCTGAGCCGGCCATCGGCAGGTCCCCGGCCGTATGGCGGCGGGGTTCAGTCCAGCGCCAG
>JBFIDI010000407.1:0-5320 GCA_041581405.1 Burkholderiaceae bacterium | reverse complement strand
TCATCCGCAAGTACAACAAGGACTACAAGCTGATCTTCATCGGCGACGCGACGATGAGCCCCTACGAGATCCTGCAGCCGGGCGGCAGCGTCGAATACAACAACGAGGAGGCCGGCGCCGAATGGCTGCAGCGCCTGACCAACGCGTTCCCCAAGTTTGTGTGGATCAATCCCGAACCCCAGGGCGTGTGGCAATACCGGCAAAGCATCAGCGTGGTCCAGCAGCTGATGAACCAGCGCATGTATCCCCTCACGATCAAGGGTCTGGAAGAGGCCATGCGACTGCTGTCAAAATAAACCCATGATCAATCGATGGGTAGGCGGGCGCGTGCTCACCGCACTACTTGTCGCGTGCACACTCGCCGCCGGTTGCGCAACCCCCGCCGAGCCGTCGAGCCGTTCAACCCCCGCGTCTGCCGATACAAGCACCGCCGCGCCCGATGCGCCGGCCGTGGAGGCGTTCGTGGTCGACGTGCGGGCTCCGGACGAGATCCGGGACTACCTGGAACGCCACCTCGACCTGATGCGTTACCGCACGCTGGCCGACCTGGACGACACCGAACTCGAACGGCTGTCCATTGCCGCCGACCGCAATACGCGGGACCTGCTGGGTACGCTGGGTTATTTCTCGCCCGAGGTCAGCATCGAACGCGACCAGGCCGTCGCCGGCGCGCAGACCATCCGCGTCGTGCGTATCGCCGTCACGCCCGGCCCTCCCACGGTGGTGCAATCGGTCGCGGTCTCGTTCGAAGGTGCCGTTGCCGATGATCCGTCGGCCGCGGTGCAGCGCCTGTCCATCCGCGACGGCTGGACGCTGACCGCCGGCAAGACGTTCACCCAGCAGGCATGGGACGCCGCCAAGACGCAAAGCCTGCGCCTGCTGGCCGCCCGGCGTTACCCGCTGGCGCGTATTGCCGCGAGCCGTGCCGAGATCGACCCGGAACAACAGTCGGCCCGGCTCAGCGTCACGCTGGCCTCCGGCCCGGCATTCCGGCTGGGCACGATGCGGGTCGAAGGCCTGCAGCGTTACGAGCCGGAGCTGGTCGAACGTATCGCCCGGCTCAGGCCCGGCACCGTGTACGACCAGTCGGAGCTGATCGAGGCGCAGCGAAGGCTGCAGGACAGCGGCCATTTCAACTCGGTGGTGCTGGAGATCGATCCGCAGGGGGATCCGCAGGCGGTCCCGGTCATCGCCAGCGTCAGCGAGGCCAAGCGCAACACCATCGAGCTCGGCGTGGGTGTCAGTACCGACAGCGGCGCACGCCTGTCGGCCGAGCACACGAACCACCACATGCCGGTGCTGGGCTGGCGTGCCGCCTCCAAGCTGCTGCTCGACAACGACACCCGGTCCGTGCAGAGCGAATGGACGGCGCCGCGCGACGAATCATTGTGGCAGTGGCAGCTGTTCGGCCAGCTCAAGAACGAGGACACGACCAGCGTCAGCGTACGCAGCCAGCAGCTGCGCGCCGGCCGGCTGCAACGGGGCGATGCCATCGACCGCAACTACTACCTCCAGTACGACCGGGCCGCAACCACCGGCACCGACTACAACGATACGGCGCAGACCATCAGCGCCAACTACGCCTGGACACGGCGCGCGTTCAACCAACTGCCTTATCCCTCCGGCGGTTACGGCCTGGGCGTCGAACTCGGCGGCGGCTACACGCTGGGCAGCCAGCGCGAGCCCTTCGTGCGCGGGCGCATGAACTGGCTCGGCATCTGGTCGCTCGCCTCGGACACGGACCGCCAGGCGCGCGCCAGCCGCATCGCGGTTCGCCTGCAGGCCGGCGCGGTGCTGGCAAAGGACGACGTCTCCTTGCCCAGCACCTTGCTGTTCCTCACCGGCGGCGACGCGTCCGTGCGCGGATATTCGTACCACAGCATCGGCGCGTCCGAGTCCGACGGCATCACGCTGCCGGGTCGTTACCTGGCCGGCGCCAGCGTCGAATGGCAACGCCCGATCCTGATCGACGGCCAGCCCAGCGAATGGGAAAGCACGGTCTTCATCGACGTTGGCGCAGTCGCCGACAAGGCCTCCGCGCTCAAGGCCAAGGTCGGCATCGGCACCGGCGTGCGATACCGCAGCCCGGTGGGGCCGCTGCAGCTCGACCTGGCCTACGGCCTGGAAACCCGCAATCTGCGCCTGCACCTCAGTGTCGGCTTCACGTTCTGATGCGTCTGCTGCGCCGATTCGCCTTCGTCCTGCTCTGGCTGCTCGAGCTGGTGCTGGTGGCCAGTGGCGCGCTGCTGCTCGCGGCCTGGTTCTGGAGCGGTACCGACGGCTCCCTGGCGACCGCGCTGCGGCAGGCACAAGCCTACCTGCCCGCAGGCCAGTCGCTGCAGGCGCAGGAGGTCAGCGGATCGATCCGCGGCGGCGGCCGGATCGGCACGTTGCGCTGGCAGTCCGACGGCCTGGACGTGCAGCTGCGCGAGCTGCGATTCGCGTGGCAACCGATGGACCTGCTGCAGCGCCGCCTGCGCTTCACGACCTTGTCGATCGCCGACGTGCAGGTGGACGACCAGCGGCCCGCGTCGGAGCCGCAGCCGCCGCCCGAGGTGGTGTTGCCGCTGCAACTCGAGCTGCCGTTCTCGGTGGCACGTCTGCGGATGCTGGGCGCCACGCCGGTCGAGGTGACCGACCTGGACGGAACCTACCTGTATGCCGACGATCGCCACCAGCTGCAACTCGACTCGCTGGCCGTGGCCCAGGGCCGGTACGCGGGCCGGCTGAGCCTGCAGGCACGCGCGCCGATGACACTGGACCTGCTGCTGCAGGGAACGGTTTCGGCACCGATCGCACAGGACCGCAACGTGGCGCTGGAGGCCTCGGCCACGCTGCGCGGAACCCTCGCCGGCAGCGATGCCCGGCTGGACCTGCTGGCCCAGCTCCAGCCCGGTCCGGGCAACGCCGGGGCGTTGGCCCGTGCCAGCGCGATGCGGGCGACGGTTTCGGCACACATCAGCCCCTGGGCCACGCAACCGGTGGTGCGGGCGCAATCCTCGTTCAACCATCTCGACCTGGCGGCCTTGTGGCCGGCGGCGCCGCGCACGTTGCTGACCGGCAATGCCTGGGTGCGGCCGGTGGGCAGCGGCTGGCTGGTCGACTTCAACCTGTTCAACCGGGCCGCCGGTCCCTGGGACAAGGGACAACTGCCGCTCGACAGCGCCAAGGGCCTGGTGGAACTGGCGGACGACCAGTGGAGCATCCAGTCCCTCAATGCCGAGACGGCGGGCGGACGCATCCGCCTGCAGGGCCAGCTGGCCGATCCGGCTCGCGTGAGCGCGGACGACGGATGGCAGGGCCTGCTGCAGCTGCAAGGCATCAACCCGGCCCTGCTGCACAGCCAGCTCGAGGCGGTGCCGCTCGACGGCACGCTCAAGGCGCGGGCCCAGGACAAGGCCGTGGTGTTCGACGTGGCCCTGCAACCGGCGGCGGGGCAACCACGTGCTCCCGCGTTGCGCGGCTTGCGGCTGCGCGATGCGACGGCCAGCGGACGCTGGGCCGACGGCTGGGTGCGGCTGGACCGGCTGCAGTTGCGCACCGCACAGGCCAGCATCGACGGCAGGATCGACATGCAGATCGCCAGCCAGACCGCACGCGGCCAGCTGCAACTGGTCGCGCCGGGACTGCAGGCCCGCCTGTCCGGCCAGTTCGGCGCCAGCGAGGGCGAAGGCGAACTCACGGCCCGGCTGGCCGATGCTGCCGCGACCCGGCGCTGGGTGGCGGGCTTGCCACTGGTGCCGGCCATCGTCGGCGACATCGACCTGCAAGGCCGTGCCGACATCACGCTGCGCTGGACCGGAGGCTGGGACGCGCTGCGGCAACAGCAGGGCCGCGGCGCCCCGCCCGCGATCGACGCCAGCGTGCAGGTGCCCCGCATGACCGTGCGCTTGCCGGACCAGGCGGCGGAACAGGCGCTGCGACTGACCGATGCCGCGCTGCAGCTCTCGGGCAGGCTCGATGCCCTGGAGTTGTCGGCCCGCGCCGGCGCGGCACGCGCAAGCCAGCGGCTGCAGCTGGAGACGGCCGCCGTCGGCGGACGCGATGCCCGCGGCAACTGGCAGGCAACGATCCGCAGCCTGCAGTTGCAGCTACAGGACCGGCAACTGCCGGGCCCCTGGGACCTGGCGCTGGCCCAGCCCGTGCGCGTCGACTTCACCACGGCCAGCGGCCAGTTGCAGGTCGAAGGCGCGCAGGCGCGCCTGACCGGCCCCGAGCCCGGCGCCGCAACCCTGAGCTGGGAACCGCTGAGCTGGCAAGGCGGCGCCGATGGCGCGTTGCGCAGCAAGGGCGCCTTGCGTGGCCTGCCGATGCGCTGGCTGACGCTGCTGGCTCAGGCCGACCTGGCCGCGGCGGGCCTGAGCGGCAACCTGGTGTTCGATGGCCAGTGGGACGTCACCGTGGCCGACCGCATCCGTGCCCGCGCCAGCCTCGCGCGGCGCAGCGGCGACATCCGCATCCAGGCCAACGGCGCCGTGGCGGCTGGCGCGGCCGCGGCTTCGGCCTCCACCGTGAACGCGGGCGTCCGCGAACTGCAACTGCAGGTGGACGCCGAAGGCGATCGGGTGCAGGCGCAGTTCCGCTGGGACAGCGAACGCGCCGGCAACGCACAGGCCACGTTGTCGACGCAACTCGCGCGCGACGCCCAGGGCCAGTGGCAATGGACATCCGACAGCCCCCTGCAGGCCACGGTGCGCGCCAGCATGCCCCAGGTCGGCGTCTGGTCGCTGCTGGCGCCGCCGGGCTGGCGCGTGCGCGGCACCGTGGACGCCAAACTCGACCTCGCCGGCACGCTGCGTACGCCGCAATGGAGCGGCACGCTGCAGGCCAGCGAGATGGCGGTCCGCTCGGTGGTCGACGGCATCGAATTCGGCAACGGCCAGCTGCGCGCAAGCCTGCAGGGCCAGCGCCTGAACATCGACAGCTTCAGCCTGCAGGGCGCCGGCGGCGCCAGTGGCGGCGAGCTGACCGCCACCGGTTTTGCCACCTGGAGCGCGGCGCAGCCGGGGTCGGACCCGTCGCCGCTGCAGTCCATCGTGCTGCAGATCGACGCCCAGGCCAAGGCCTTGCGGGTGTCGGCGCGTGCCGACCGGCGCCTGGCCGTGTCGGGCACGCTGCAGGCCTTGCTGGACCAGGCGCGCCGGCGGATCCGTGGCGCCCTCTCGGTCGACCAGGCCTTGTTCATCCTGCCCGACGACACCGCGCCCAGCCTGGGTGACGACGTCGTCGTGCTGCGCCAGAAGACACCGGCCAACGGCACGACCACAACCGCCGGGCAGCCGCGTCGCCAGCCGGGCGCCGATGGCAACGGCGCGGCGAC
>JBFIDI010000406.1:0-5338 GCA_041581405.1 Burkholderiaceae bacterium | reverse complement strand
CTTCCGCCGGTGCCGCCGCTGCGCGAGGCCATCTGCATCGCGATCGTCACCTCCTGCAGCGCCACGCGGCTGCGTCCCAGCACGGTGGCGCCGGCGGCGGTCAGCACCGTGCCGTTGCGCGTGCGTTCGACCAGCGTCGTGCCGAAGGCGTGCTCGAGATCGTCGACCAGTGTCAGCGTGGCCGGTTGTGTCAGGCCCAGTTCCAGTGCCACCTGGCGCAGCGAGCCCAGGCGCGCCAGCGCATCGATGGTCTGCAGGTGGCGCACGCGCAGCCGCGACACCGCCGTGCTGATCGCCCCGTGGGGCGGCGACGCGGCGGCGGAGGGTGCGGGGCGGCGGGAGGCGGGACTGCGTGCGGGAGGGCGGGGCATGTGTGGGGCGTGGAGGTGGGCGCCGGTGGTGGGAACGAAGCCGTGCCCCGATGATACGGTTTCACTATCACCTGACAGCAATACCGGAACTATCGCTTTCACCTCGCGGCTTCTACAGTCGCTGCATCAACCCACCACATGGAAAGACCACGACAGTGCCCATAGCCGAATTGTCCAGCGCACGTATCCACTACCAGCTCGACGGCCCGCCCGACGCGCCGGTCGTCATGTTGTCGAACAGCCTGATGTCCAACCTCGGCATGTGGGACCCGCAGCTGCCCGCGTTGCGGGCCGCGTTCCGCGTGCTGCGTTACGACACGCGGGGCCATGGCGAGTCCGAGGTGACGCCTGCGCCGTACCGCATGGAACAACTGGCCGACGACGCCGCCGAACTGATAGACGCAACAGGTGTCGGCGCCGTGCACTTCGCCGGCCTGTCGATGGGCGGCATGATCGGCCAGCAGCTGGCGGTGCGCCATCCGCAGAAGGTGCTTTCCTTGTCGCTGTGTGATACCGCCAGCGAGATGCCGACGCTGGCCATGTGGAACGAGCGCCTGGACACGGCGCGCGAGAAGGGCATTGCCGGCCTCGTCGACGGCACCATCAAGCGCTGGTTCGTCGCCGACTTCGTGGCGCGTTCGCCCGACACCATCGCGCAGGTGCGGCGCATGATCCTGACCACGCCGCTCGAAGGTTATATCGGCTGTGCCTCGGCGGTGCGCGACATGTCGCAGACCCACATCCTCAAGCAGATCCAGGCGCCCACGCAGGTGATCGTCGGCCGGGACGACCCGGCCTGCACGCTGGCGCAGTCGCAGGTGCTGCAGCGCGAGATCGCGGGCGCCACGCTGCACGTCATCGACGACGCGGCCCACCTGTCCAACATCGAGAAGCCGGAGCAGTTCACGCGGCTGCTGGTGGACTTCATCGGCGCCCAGGCCGCCGCGGCACGGGCCGGGGTGACGCCATGAGCGCGCTGCCCGAACCGATGTCGGGCGTGCTCTCGCCCGTCGTCACGCCGTTCGCCGCCGACCTGTCGGTCGACATGCCGCGCCTGGTCGCGCATTGCCGCTGGTTGCTCGATGCCGACGTCGGCCTGGCGGTGTTCGGCACCAACTCGGAAGGCAATTCGCTGAGCACCGGCGAACGCGCCGCCGTGTTGCAGGCCCTGACCGAGGCCGGCCTGCCGGCGGAGCGCATGATGCCGGGTACCGGTGGCTGCGCCATTCCCGATGTCGTCGAGCTGACGCGCACGGCGGTGCAGATGGGCTGCGGCGGCGTGCTGGTGTTGCCGCCGTTCTACTACAAGGGCGTCAGCGACGACGGCCTGTTCGCGTTTTATTCCGAGGTCATCGAACGCGTCGCCGACGAGCGGCTGCGTCTGTACCTGTACCACATCCCGCCGGTGGCGCAGGTGCCGCTGTCGCTCGATCTGGTCGGGCGGCTGCTCGATCGCTACGGCAGCGTCGTGGCCGGCATCAAGGACAGCGGCGGCCAGTGGGACCACACGGCGGCGCTGATCGAGCGTTATGCGTCGCGTGGCCTGAAGGTGTTTGCCGGCAGCGAGACCTTCCTGCTGCGCACGATGCGTGCGGGCGGCGCGGGTTGCATCAGTGCCACGGCCAATGTGAATCCCGCCGCCATCTCCGCGCTGGCCAGGCAGTGGCAGTCGGGTGACGCCGATACCCGCCAGCAGCGGCTCGATACCGTGCGGGCGATCTTCTCGTCGCTGCCGATGATTGCGGCGATGAAGTCCGCCATCGCCGGTGCCACAGGGGCGCCCGACTGGAAACGCCTGCGCCCGCCGCTGATGGAACTCGATGCAGCGCAGGAGCTGCAACTGCAGGCCGGCATGCGCGACGCGCAGTTCGCGATGACCCTGGCGTGAGGCAGGGGCGCGGCGACGGCGCGCACACGCGTCTCGCCCGCAGATTTTATGACGACGACACCGCACAGCGGCAACAAAGAAGGAAACAGGACATGACACGCACCCGGAGACATTTCGCCGTTCAAGCCGCCACACTCGCCCTCATGGGCACGCTGGCCGGCTCAGCCACGCTGGCACAGGCGCAGGCCCAGGACTGGCCCACGCGGCAGGTGCGACTGGTGGTGCCGCTCACGGCGGGCTCGGGCGCCGACATCGTTGCGCGCGTACTCGGCCGCAAGCTCGGCGAAATGTGGGGCCAGCCCGTCGTCGTCGAGAACAAGCCCGGTGCCGGGGGGCAGATCGGCACGCGCGAAGTGGTGCGCTCCGCGCCGGACGGATATACGCTGCTGGTGCAAAGTGCATCCCACGCGGCCAATGCGGCGATCTACAAGTCGCTCCCCTACGATCCGCTGACCGACCTCGTCGACGTGAGCCTGCTGGCCACCACGCCGTACGTCATGGTGTCGCGCGGCGAGGGCCCGTACAAGAGCGTCAAGGCCATCGTCGACATGGCCAAGGCAAAGCCGGATTCGGTGTTCTTCACGTCGGCCGGTGTCGGCACGTCGAGCCACCTCACGGCCGAACTCTTCGGTGACGGCGCGGGCATCAAGATCACCCACATTCCGTTCAAGGGTTCGCCGGACGCAGTGCTCGACGTGGCCGCCGGCAACTCGGCCTTCACGCTGGCACCGCTGCCCGCGGTGGGCGGCATGCTCAAGGACGGGCGCATCGCGCCGATCGCCGTGACCTCGCTCGAGCGCGTGCCGTCGTTGCCCAACGTTCCGACGGTGGCAGAATCGGGCGTTCCGAATTTCAAGGTCGAGTTGTGGGTCGGATTGTGGGCCCCCGCGGCGACACCGCCCGCGGTCGTCGCCAAGATATCCGCCGACGTGACCAAGGCCTTGCAGTCGCCCGAGGTACAGGCGCAATACGCCAAGGTCGGCAACGAGGTCCGCATCAAGTCGCCGGCCGAGTTCGCGAAGTTCGTGCGTGAGGAGATCGACATCAACAAGGGCCTGGTCCGCAAAGCCGGCATCAAGCTGGAGTAAGCATGAGCGCACTGCTGTTCGAGCCGATGCAACTGCGTGGCCTGGAGCTCGCGAATCGGATCGTCATCGAACCCATGACACAGTTCTCCTGTGACGACGGGGTTGCCGGCGACTGGCATCTGATGCACCTGGGGCAATTTGCCGTATCCGGCGCCGGGCTGGTGATCTCCGAGTCCACGTACGTGGCGGCGCAGGCGCGCAACACGCCGATGTGCCTGTCCCTGTACAACGACGCGCAGCAGGAAGGCATTGCCCGCATCAAGCGCTTCTACGACGCGCATGGCAACGCCCGGCTGGGGTTGCAGCTGTGCCACGCCGGACGCAGGGCGTCGGCGCTGGAGCCCTGGCTCGGAGGCGGCGCGCGAGCCGTGGCCGACGGCGGTTACCCGACCTGTGCACCGTCGCCGATCCCGATTTCACCCGACTGGCCGACACCCACGGAGCTCGATGCCACGGCCATCGGCCGGATCCGCGACGAGTTCGTCGCGGCGGCCGTGCGGGCCGAACGCGCCGGTGTCGACCTGCTCGAAGTCCATTGCGCCCACGGCTACCTGCTGCACCAGTTCCTGTCCCCGCTCAGCAACGTGCGTCGCGACGCCTACGGCGGCAGCCTGCAGAACCGGATGCGTTTTCCGCTGGAGGTGTTCGAGGCCGTGCGCGCCGCCTGGCCCGCCGACAAACCCATGGGCGTTCGCATTTCGGCGACCGACTGGGTCGACGGCGGCTGGGACCTGGAGCAGTCCAAGGTGTTTGCGCGGGCGCTGCAGGCGCTCGGTTGCGACTTCATCGATGTCTCCAGTGGCGGCCTGAGCAGCAAGCAGAAGATCGTCGTGGGCCCCGGGTACCAGACGGGGCTGGCCGCGGCGATCAAGGCCGAGGTCGACATGAAGGTGATCGCCGTCGGCCTGATCACCCACGCGCAACAGGCGGAAACCATTCTGCTGGCCGGCCAGGCGGACATGATCGGCATCGCCCGAACCGCGCTGGCCCATCCGCGCTGGCCCTGGCAGGCGGCGGTGGAACTGGGCATCCCGATGGATTACCCGCGCCAGTATGAACGCGCCCGGCCCTCCCGGCGCGCGGGCGCGGGCATCAATGCTCCCGGCAACAAGGCGCCACCCCCGGAGATGACGGTCTCCTCGGGCGCGGCCGCGCCGACGAAGGCGCCATAACGCGCACGCCTGCCGACAACTGACCGTATTTGGACAGGCCAGCTTGAGAGGTCCCATGCAGATGCAGTGCTTTTGCGCATATTCATGCCGCACCATTCTTCCCCGCCGCTCGGGAGTGAACACATGACGACCCACCTCGACGCTCCGGCAGCCATGGCTCCGCCCTGCGCGGCCCCGGACTTCGCCCCACGGCAACCCGCGCTGCCATTGCCCGACGGTGCCTGCGACTGCCACGCCCATGTGATCGGCCCTGTGACGCGGTACCCGCTGTCCGCGAACCGCGTCTACACGCCGGTGGACTGCGTGGCCGAGGCCTACCGACACATGTTGTCGCGTGTCGGCGTGCAGCGCGCGGTGTTGGTGCAGCCCAGCATCTATGGCGCGGACAACCGGCTGATGCTGGACACCCTGGCTGGCGACCCGACCCGTTTGCGGGGTGTGGCCGTGGCCGACGATGACGTCTCGGTGCGGGAACTGGAGCGTTGGCATGCGGCCGGCGTGCGTGGCTTGCGCGTCAACCTGGTGGACCGGCACGACGCCGGGGGCCCGCTGCCCATGGGCTTGCTGCAGGCGCTGGCGCAACGCATTGCGCCATTGGGCTGGCACCTGGAATTGCTGGCCCATGTCGACGCGCATGCGCGGGAGCTCATGGACCTGCAAGGTCTTGCGGTGCCGGTGGTATTCGGCCATCTCGGATACCTGTCGGTCGGCCGCGGCGTCGACGACGCGGGTTTCCAGTCGCTGTTGCAACTGCTGCGCACCGGACGTGCCTGGGTCAAGCTCACGGGTCCCTACCGGCTCACGCGCGAGCCCTTCCCG
>JBFIDI010000405.1:0-5342 GCA_041581405.1 Burkholderiaceae bacterium | reverse complement strand
GGCGTGCCAGCGCCGACCGGTGGACCCGGTCGGCGCCATGGCGACGCGGGTCGGATGTTGTCGCCCGGTCTGGCCCGGCCTGGGCCGCGGTGTGCCATCGCGTCGGCCAAACGTCCGATGGCCGACGCCTGTCGACAGACACCATAATCGACGCGTCGGCCCCATGCCGCCGCGCCGGACCTGGACGGCGGGCGCAGCGCAGGTCGGCCATGGCACGGGTTTCGTGGGCACAATCACGAGGCCCGCTCGAACCACCCCCGATGGAGACCCCATGTTCCGGCTGCTCATTTGTGATGACCATCCACCGATCAGGACGGTATTGCGCTTGCTAGCCAAGGAGGCCGCCGGCCTGTGCGATGTCACCGAGACCGGGACCACGCAGCAACTGCTGACCGCGCTGCAGGGCCGCGCCCATTTCGACCTGCTGACGCTCGATCTGCAGTTGCCGGGCGGCTCGGGCCTGGACGCGCTGCAACAGGTGCGGCAGCTGCGGCCCGACCTGCGTGTCATGGTCCTGTCCGCCGACGACAGTCCGGACAGCATGCAACGAGCGATGGCCCTGGGGGCGAACACCTACATGCCCAAGTCGGTCAGCGAACGCGAGTTGTTCGAGGCCTTGCGCGCCGCGGTCCGGGCCTCGCCCCACCACGACAGCCCGCCGGTGCCCGATCACCTGCCGACCCTGCGCCGCGCCACCGACGTCGAACCTGCGGCGCTGACGCAGCTGGCCTTGTCGGCGCGCCAGCGCGACGTGTTGCTGTGTCTGTTGCGCGCCATGTCGGCCAAGCAGATCGCGCGTGAGCTCGGCATCTCCAGCGGCACGGTCAAGACCCACACGGTGGCGGTGTTCCGGGCACTCAACGTCAGTTCCCGGGCGCAGGCGGTGGTGGAGGCCGGGCGGCGTGGCATCGCAATCGGTCACTGAACACGTCGAACAGGAGGCGCTGGCGTTCGCGCTGGACCAGGCCGGGCGCAGCGGTTACGTCGCGCTCGGCGGCACCCTGGTGATCGCGTTGATGGCCTGGCCCGAAACCGGGCCCTGGGCCGCGATCGGCTGGGCCATCGCCAGCGGCACCACGCTGCTGGCGCGCAACAGCCTGATGCGCCGCGTCGGCGCACGCATCGATTCGCCGCGCGGCATGCGCCGGGCCAACGACGTGCTCAACCTGTCCTCGGTGGTGCTGGCGGCGGTGCTCGGTGCCTTGCCGATGCTGTTCTTTCCCACGCTCGGGCTGGAACTGCGCTTGTTGCTGACGCTGTTCTTCTGTTGCTGGTGCGCCGCGGCGATGGCCTCGATCGGCGCCCGGCCCCGGTTGTACCTGGCCTACCTGGCCGTGGTACTGGGCAGCCTGGCGATCGGCTGGCTGCGGGCACCCGGGGGGCATGCCGGCTACGTCATCGCGGCCTTGTTCATGTACGGCCTGGTGCTGCACGTGTTCAGCCGCAACTTCGCGCGCCGGATCGCCGAAGGCATCGCGATCCGTGCCGAGAACGCCGACCTGGTGCGCCAGCTGTCGATGGCCAACGACGCCAAGACCCGGTTCATCATGGCCGCCAGCCACGACCTGCGCCAGCCCCTGCACGCGATCAGCTACCTCGGCGGCGTGTTGTCGCGCCCGCTCGAGCCGCAGGATGCGCGGGAAGCCAGCCAGGCGCTGCTGGTGTCGGTGCGGGCGCTGGACAAGCTGTTCTCGGCCATCCTGGACCTGTCGCGCATCGAGAGCGGCGCCGTGCAGCCGTCGCTGGCCGACGTGCGCGTGGACCTGCTGGTGGCGCGGCTCGAGAACGACTACCGGCCGGTGTGCATGTCGCGCGGCCGGCGCTGGCAATGCCAGCTCGAACGCGCGACCGCGCGCACCGACGCGGCACTGCTCGAGCGGGTGCTGCGCAACCTGCTGGACAACGCGCTCAAGCATGGCGGCGAAGGCGCGGTCACGATATCCGTGACCGCCGGCGACCCGATCCGCATCGTCGTCAGCGACACCGGGCCGGGCATCGCGCTGCATGAGCGTGACCGCGTGTTCCAGGAGTTCTACCGATCGCGCGACAGCGTCGGCGCGCCGGGCCTGGGGCTGGGCCTGTCCATCGTGGGTCGCCTGGTCGAACGGCTGGGCTGCCGGCTGCGCATCGATTTCACCGATCCGCAAGCCCGCACCGGCGCCCGGATCGAACTGGACGTTCCGCGGGGAGACGAGCAGCCCGACAGCGAGGCAGCGGTGCTGGAAGACCCCGACACCGCGCCCGACGTCGGCGGGCTGCGCGTGCTGGCCGTCGACGACGATCCGTCGGTGCTGCAGGCCACGCGGGCCTTGTTGCGCCAATGGGGTTGCACGGTTGCCGTGTGCAGCGACCTGCAGTTGCTCGACGAGGTGCTGGAGGTCTTCGGCGCGCCGGAGGTCGCACTCATCGATTACAAGCTCGAGGACACACGCACCGGACTGGACGTGGCCGACACCTTGCGCAGCCGTTATCCGGACATCGGCCTGGTCATCGTGACCGGCGAGTCCGACGCCGATGTGCTGCAGATGCTCAAGGAGTCGGACATGCCGCTGCTCGAGAAGCCGGTGAATCCGCACGAATTGCGGCTGACCCTGTCCTTGTTCCGTACCGCCATCGATTGAGCCCGTGGCATCGCGCCGGGGTTCGGCGGGGAGTGCAGCATGCATTGGTTGTCGCAGAACGTCGAAGCACTCGTGTCCATCGCCGGCAGGCAGGCGGGCAGCGGAGACGGCGTCGACGTGCTGGTCGTCGGCTCCGGTTACGGGGGGGCCGTCGCCGCGATGCGCTTCGCGCAGGCCGGACGCACGGTCTACGTGCTCGAGCGCGGCCAGGAGTACGTGGCCGGCGAGTTTCCGAACGACCTGAGCCAGGCCGGCGCACATGTGCGGGTCGAGGCCGCGGCGCAGTCCGGTGTCTCGGTCATGGGCAACGAGGACGCCTTGTTCGACTTCCGCATCGGCCTGCGCGCCGGTGCCCTGGTCGGCAACGGGCTGGGCGGCGGCAGCCTGATCAACGCGGCGGTCGGTCTGCAGCCTGCGCCGCAGGTGTTTCGCCAGCCGTCCTGGCCGACGGCCCTGCGGCAGGAGGACATGTCGCCCTGGTTTGCCATGGCGCGCGACATGCTCGAGGTCCGCACCCCCGCGGCGCCGGGACCGTCCGGCCTGGCTGATGGCGCGCGCTTCGACCTGCGCAAAACCGCCAAGTACCAGCGCTTGCACGATCTCGGCCGGGTCGCCGCAAGGGCCAGGGCCAAGGCCGACCGCGGTCGCCCGGTGGTGGCCCGCTTCGAGCCGGCGCCCCTGGCGATCCAGATCGATGGCACGCCACGCACCGACCGCGGACCCCGCGCCAATTGCACCGGCTGCGGCGACTGCGTCACCGGCTGCAACGTCGACGCCAAGCTCAGCCTGACCAAGACCTACCTGCCCGCGGCCTTCCAGGCCGGCGCGACGATGTTCACCGGCGTCAGCGTGTTGACGGTGCAGCACGATCCCGCGGGTTCGGCGGCGTTCCCGTGGCTGGTGCGCTGGGTGCGGACCGGCGAGCGTCGGCTGCAGCACCAGCGCGCCTCGGCGATGGAGGGGGCCGATGCGCAGGACGACTGGGTGCAGCAGATCCGTGCCCGCACCGTCATCCTGGCGGCAGGCACCTTCGGGTCCACCGAGATCCTGCTGCGATCGCAGGCGCGGGGGCTGTCGCTGTCGCCGACGGCGCTGGGGGTGCGGGTTTCCGGCAATGGCGACGACGTGTCGGCGGCCTGCAAGCTCGATGCCGATGCGAATGCCGTCGGGCAGGGCAGCGCGGCGCCATCGGCGCAGCCGCCGGGGCCGACCATCTCGGGCATCCTGCGTTTCGACGACGCCGACGACCCGACCCGCAGCACGCTGATCGAGGACGGCTCGGCGCCCGGCCTGACGCGCGAGTTCTTCCACGAGCTGCTCGCCACGCTGGGCGCGGTGGCGCAACTGGAGCGTTTTGGGCTCGACAAACGGGGAGGCGGCGATCCGCTGGTATTGCAGCCGGAACTGCTGCAACGCAGCCTGTTGCTGCTCGGCATCGGACATGACTCGGCGTCGGGCCGGATCCGGCTCGATGGCGCCAGCGACCGGGTCCGGTGGGAGTGGACCGGCACCGGCGCGGAGCCGGTGGCGGCCCTGCACGAATCCCGCGTCGCGGGCGTGCGCCGGCTCGGCGGCATCCATCTGCGCAACCCGGCCACCGGCGTGTTTCCGGGCACGGTCGGCGACATGCTCAGCGGGCCGGCCATCGGTGGCGCCCTGTTCACCGTACATCCGCTGGGAGGGTGCCGCATGGCCGACACGCCGCACAGCGGCGTCGTCGACGACACCGGCGCGGTGTATCGGGCCGACGGGACCGTGCACGACGGCCTGTTCGTGATGGACGGCTCGGTGATCCCGGGCGCGCTGGGTGTCAATCCGATGTTGACGATCACCGCGTTGGCGGAGCGCGCCTGTGCACGCATCCTCGCCGCGGGCGGCGCCCCGGCCTCGTCCTCGGCAGCAGCTACGACCGCGCCGCCGCCCCGGGACCTGCCGGCACCGGTGTCCGTGCCGGCCTACCGGCGCACCGAGACCGCCGCCGCGGGTGCCGTGATGCATGAGGTGTTGCGCGGGCCGGTGGAACTGCATGACGGCATCGCATGCCTCGGCCGCGGCCCGGCCCGGGCTGCCTTGCACCTGCGCCTGCCGGTGCCGGACTGGAAGGCCCTGTTCGCCGACGCGCAGCACCGCGTCACGATCGAAGCCGGTCCCGACGACGACGGCGATGCCGCGTCGCGGCTGGACCTGCAGGGCCCGGAGCAGGCCTTGTGTTGCCTGCGGGTGCGCTCGGGCACGGTCACCCTGTTCCGGCCGCTGGCCGATGCGGGCCGGGCGCGGGCCGGCCGTTTCCTGCGGCTGGCCCTGACCTACCTGATCGGCCGCTGGCTTCCCGATATGCGCAAGGCGCCGCCGTCCGACCAGAACCTCGTGCGGCGACTGTGCGGCATGGCACAGGCAGGCTGGATGGCGGGCAAGGGCCTGGTCCATGCGACCGAGGTGCGGCTGTTCGAATACCGGCTGCAGCTGCAGGCCGGCGACGGTGTGTGCTACGAGCTCACGGCCTGCAAGCGTATCGACGGAGCCGCCAGCTGGTCGCAGCTGGCCGCGTGGTTGTCGGCCCGGCGGCGCCAGGGGGGCTGGCCGGCGCTGCAACGGGCCAGTGTGTGGCAGCAGCTGGGCCAGCTGCCGTTCGAGTTGCGGCGTGCGGACGGCCCGTCCTCCGCGCCCGGCGCCGTGGTGCTGAGCGGCAGGCTCGAGCTCGACGTGATCGACGTGATGCGC
>JBFIDI010000404.1:0-5361 GCA_041581405.1 Burkholderiaceae bacterium | reverse complement strand
GACGGCGTCGCCGCCACGGTGGCGGGGCCACGGGAGCCGGGCAGGCGCAACGAACACGACGAACGGGCGCAGCCCGGCCCGCCCCGGATACACGCGCCGCGCGAACCCATGGCGCAGATGCCCGCCAGCGCGTCGGATCCGGCGGACTTCGCCGGTGACGACGAGCAGCTCGCGTGGGCATGCGCCGACCTGTGCCGATGCATCGAGTCGGCGCTCGACGTTGCCCACGACGACCTCGCCCGCAAGGCCGACGTGGTGCGCGACCTCATCGAGACACCCGGGATCGAATGCCGCCCCTCGGCCATCGGCCGGGTGATCCGGCACCTGCTCGCCAATGCGGCCCAGGCCATCGGCGCGCAACGGGGAACCATCACGATTCGCAACGGTTGCGACGGCAACCAGGTCTGGTTCGAGATCGAGGACACCGGTTCGGGCATCGACAGGAAACATCTGGCCCGCATCTTCGAGCCGTTCTTCACGACCCGGCCGGTCGGCGCAGGTCACGGGCTGGGCCTGTCGATCTCGCAAGACATCGTACGCAGGCACCATGGGCGAATCACCGTGCGCACCGTCATTGGACAGGGTTCGGCGTTTCGGGTTACGCTTCCCATCGAGCAGCCGCCCGCCAGCGATGGCACGGCAACGCATGCACCATGAACACTGAAACCACCGACAACAAACCAGCGCTGCGAACGCCCCTGCCGACGACGGCGGCGGCCGGCGAAGCGGGCCCGGCCCGCATCCTGTGCGTGGACGACGAACCCGACGTGCTGGCGTCGCTGCGCCGGGTGTTCCGGGCCGGCGGATATTCGGTGCGTATCGCGGACAGCGCGGCCACCGGTCTGCAGATCCTGCGCAACGAGCCGATCGACCTGGTGATCTCCGACCTGCGCATGCCGCAGATGGACGGCGTCCGCTTCCTGGGCCAGGTGCAGGAGCAGTGGCCGCAGACCATGCGTATCCTGCTGTCGGGCCAGGCCGACGCCGAGTTGATCGCCGAGGCCGTCAACAGCGGGCTGATCTACCGCTACTTCGCCAAGCCCTGGGACGACGACGACATCGTGCTGCAGGTGCGCCTGGCGCTGGAGCGCCGCGCCTTCGAACAGGAGAAGGCGCGCAAGGAGCAGATCGCGCTGGCCCGCACCGAGGAACTCAAGGCGCTCAACGCCAGCCTGGAACAGAACGTATCGTCCAGCAAGGACGAACTGGCCCAGGCCAACCGGCGGCTGAAGAACAACTTCATCATCTCGCTCAAGGTGTTTGCGAGCCTGATCGAAACCCGGCGCAAGCACATGGTGGGTCATGCCCGGCGGGTGGCGGACCTGGCCCGCAAGCTGGCATCGCGGCTCGAACTCGAACCGGCCCTGGTGCAGGAAGTGTTCGTCGCCGGATTGCTGCACGACATCGGCAAGCTGGCGTTCCCCGACGGCTTGCTGGACACGCCGGTGGCCAGCATGAGCAGCCGGCAGTTGCACGAGTACCGCCAGCATCCGGCGCGCGCCGAGGAGTTGTTGATGCCGCTGCAGGACCTGCGTGGCGCGGCCGCCAGCATCGGCGCGCAGATGGAACGTTTCGACGGCACCGGCTTTCCGCGCCAGCTCAGCGGGCGCGCCATCCTGGTCGGGGCGCGCATTCTGGCGGTGTGCTCGGACTACGACAACCTGCAGATCGGCCTGCTGGTGCCGCGCCTGCTCACGCCACGCGAGGCCCTGGGAGTCATCGAACGCGCCTCCGGCAAGCGTTACGACCCCTGGGTCGTCGATGCGTTCTCGGCGATGTTGCGGGGCAAGCCCGGCAAGAGCAGCAGCGAGAAGGACGAGTCCGATGTCGTCGAGACACCGGAGCCTGCCGACCTGGACGACATGCTGATCGATGCCGCCGACGTGGTCGCGGGCATGGTGTTGTCGCGCGACCTGATCTCGCCCGGCGGCCTGATGATGCTGCCGTCGGGCCACACGATCAACGACCGGCTGATCTCGAAGATGCACGAGTTCGAAAAGACCGACAACGAGAAGCTGACGATCTACGTCAAGAAACCCGTCGAAGGTCGGTGACCCCCGGCTCGCACACCGAGGCCGGCCGCCGCCGAACGCGGGCGACCGCGCCGCGCCGACTCAGGCCTTGTGGTAACTCCGGAACACACGCGCCTGGCCGCCATGCTGCAGCAGCAACACGTCGAACGGATCCTGGCGACCGCCGTAGGCAGGTGCGTCCATGCCGGGCGAACCCACCGGCATGCCGGGCACGCTCAGGCCGATCGCGTGCGGCCGCTCCTTGAGCAGCCGATGGATGTCGCTGGCCGGCACATGGCCTTCGACCGCATAACCACCGACCGACGCGGTATGGCAGGAGCCCCATCGCTCGGCGACCCCCAGCCGGGCCCGCGCGGCGGCATTGCCGCTGTCGTGCACCCGGACCTCGAATCCGTTCGCCTGCAGATGCCGCACCCAGTCCTGGCAGCAACCGCAGTTCGGGTCCTTCCAGACCTCGACACGCGGCTTGGCGGCCTGGGCCGACAGCGTCGGGGGAAGTGCCGCCGCGGCCAGCGCAGCGGCGAGAGATGAAACAAGACGACGTCGACGCATGGGAAACTCCTGATCAGGGGGCGGGCTCGCGTGGCCACGGCCCGGTGGCGGACGGGTGCGGCATGCTCAGGTGGTCGGATACCCGGCTTCGTCCAGCGCCTGCGCCAGCACGGCACGGTCCTCGCTCGATTCGATCCTGACCGTCTTGCCGGCCAGGTCTACTTCGATCGTGGCCTTGGCGTCGAGTTCCTTGACGGTCTTGGTGATCATGCTGGCGCAATGGCCGCAGCTCATGTCTTCGACTTTGAATTCAATCATGACGGACTCCTTGTGGGTCGGCGGGTAGCAGATATGCCAGCACTGTAGACCTTGACACAATGGCAAGGTCAAGGCCGTCTCGCGCATGACCCTGCACGATTCATGGGAACTTCGGCAACCGGCTTGACCTTACCATCATGTCAGGGTTGACACTGCAAGCCTGACCGACCGGCGCACCCTGCCTTGACGAGACCAACCATGAACACCCACGCTGCCACCCTCTCCCCCACGATCCCCGAGGTCCCTGTCGCGGGCCCGACCACCGAATGGATCCTGCCCATCGAAGGCATGACCTGCGCCTCCTGTGTCGCGCGGGTCGAAAAGGCGCTGAAGAAGGTTCCGGGCGTGGTGTCGGCCGAGGTCAACCTGGCCACCGAAAAGGCCCAGGTCACCGTCAGCGGCGAGGCCGGCGGCGCCGAGGCCCTGGTCGCGGCGGTGGAGAAAGCCGGTTATGCCGCACACGTCGAAGACCCGTCGGCGGCCGATGCGCCCGCAGCGGAAGCTCCGGCCACCCACACCTGGTGGCCGGTCGCCGTGGCGGCACTGCTGTCCGCACCGCTGGTGCTGCCGATGTTCGGCATGGTGACCGGCGCCGACTGGATGCTGCCCGGCTGGATCCAGCTGGTGCTGGCCACGCCGGTGCAGTTCTGGCTCGGCGCACGTTTCTACAAGGCCGGCTGGGCTGCGCTGCGCGCCGGCTCCGGCAACATGGACTTGCTGGTGGCACTGGGCACGTCGGCCGGTTACGGCCTGAGCCTGTACCTGCTGTTCCAGCACGCCGGCCACGGCCAGCCGCACCTGTATTTCGAGGCCTCGGCGGTCGTGATCACGCTGGTGCTGCTGGGCAAATGGCTCGAAGGCCGGGCCAAGCGCCAGACCACGGCGGCGATCCGTGCGCTGCAGGCCTTGCGGCCGGAGACCGCGCGGGTCTTGCGCAACGGGCAGGAACAGGAAGTGCCGATCGCGCGGGTCCGTGTCGGCGACCATGTCGTCGTGCGACCCGGCGAACGGATTCCGGTCGACGGCACGGTACACGACGGCGCCAGCGAGGTCGACGAATCGCTGATCACCGGCGAGAGCCTGCCGGTGGCCAAACACGCGGGCGACACGGTCACCGGCGGCTCGGTCAACGCCGAAGGCCTGCTCACCGTGCAGACCCGCGCGGTGGGCGCCGAGTCCACTTTGGCGCGTATCGTGCGCATGGTCGAGTCGGCCCAGGCGCACAAGGCGCCGATCCAGCGCCTGGTCGACCAGGTCAGCGCCGTCTTCGTGCCGGTGGTGATCGCCATCGGCCTGCTGACCCTGCTGGCCTGGGGCCTGGCCACCGGCAACTGGGAACAGGCCATTCTCAACGCGGTGGCGGTGCTGGTGATCGCCTGCCCGTGCGCGCTGGGCCTGGCCACGCCGACCGCCATCATGGCCGGCACCGGCGTGGCGGCGCGCCATGGCATCCTGATCAAGGACGCGCAGGCGCTCGAACTGGCGCACAAGGTGACCGTGGTCGGTTTCGACAAGACCGGCACGCTGACCGAAGGCAAGCCACGGCTGGTCGCGTTCGAGGCCGCCGACGGCGATACGGCGGCGCTGCTGGCGGCCAGCGCGTCTGTCCAGGCCGGCAGCGAACATCCGTTGGCACGTGCGGTGCTGGAGGCGGCCCGGGACGCCGGCGTGCAGGCCCCGGCGGCCGCCGAGGTCCGTGCACTGGCCGGCCGCGGCATGGCCGCCACCGTCGACGGGCGCGCACTGCGCCTGGGCAGCACGCGGCTGATGGACGAACTCGGCGTCGACCGCGGTGCGCTGGCCAGCCGCGCCGACGCCTTGCAGGCCGAAGGCCGCACCGTCTCGTGGGTCGCCGACATCACCGATGCGCCGCGCCTGCTCGGCCTGCTTGCATTCGGCGACACGCTCAAGGACAGCGCCCGGCGCGCGGTCGCGCAGCTGCGCGAACAGGGCATTCGCAGCGTGCTGGTCACCGGCGACAACCGCGGCAGCGCACAGGCCGTGGGCACGGCGCTGGGCCTGGACGACATCCGCAGCGAAGTGTTGCCGCAGGACAAGGCACGCATCGTGGCCGAACTCAAGGCCGATGGTGCGACCGTGGCCATGGTCGGCGACGGCATCAACGATGCGCCGGCGCTGGCTTCCGCCGATATCGGCTTCGCGATGGGCAGCGGCGCCGATGTGGCCATGCATAGCGCAGGCATCACGCTGATGCGCGGCGATCCGCTGCTGGTCGGCGATGCGATCGACGTTTCGCGCGCGACCTATGCGCGGATTCGACAGAACCTGTTCTGGGCATTTTTCTACAACGCCGTCGCGCTGCCGCTGGCCGCGCTCGGCATGTTGAGCCCGGTGGTCGCCGGCGCGGCGATGGCGTTCAGCAGCGTCAGCGTGGTCTCGAACTCGTTGCTGCTCGGGCGCTGGCGTCCGGCGGCGAGGGGAAGGCAATGAATATCGGCGGCGCGGCGTCGGCCTCGGGCGTCAACCCCAAGACCATCCGCTACTACGAAAGCATAGG
>JBFIDI010000403.1:0-5390 GCA_041581405.1 Burkholderiaceae bacterium | reverse complement strand
TCTTCAACCGCAAGGATGCGTTGCAGGACGTCTTCCTGGCCCAGCATTTCGGACTGCGCCAGCCGCGTTACCCGCGCCATTTCGCGCCCGCCATCGACGCGTTCGAGACCGCGATCACGCTCGGGCTGGGCTGGGGCATGGTGCCCGAGCACCATCCGACCGGGCACCCGGGCATGGTCGAGGTGCTGCCGGGCGCCGCGGTCGACGTGACGCTGTACTGGCACCACTGGGCGCGCGAAGCGCCGTCCGCACAACGCCTGACGCTGGCCGTCAAGGCCGCGGCCGGCACGCGGCTGCTACCGCTGGCGGCCTGACCGATCCGACCGCAGCACGACCGCCGCCGTGCACGCGCGGGCCGGCACGCTCACGGCGAGCCCAGGTACAGGTACAACGCGCGGTTCCCGCCGCGCGCCAACCCCAGGCCCAGGTAGACCGGGCCGACCGGCGTGTCGGTGGCCACGAAGATCGATCCCGCCGTCAAAGTGCCGCTGGTGCCCCCCACGAGCACCGGGCGGTTGATGCGCCCCACCTCCAGCGAGATGCCGCCGAACATGCCCTTGAGCAGGGAGTCGTTGACCAGGCGGCGCATGTAGACGGCCCGGCCGAATACAAGGGACTCGCCCAGCAGTTCGCCGGTGCGGTAACCCGAGAGCTGGAACAGGCCGCCGAACGAAAACAGATCGTAGGACGGCAACCGATTGCCACCGAGCGTTCCGCCCGCATGCAGCGCCAGTTGCAAGGTGTTGTCGCCCCGGCTGAAGGCCGTCAGGTAGTCGGCCTCCCAGCGGGTGTAGCGGTCGCGCGCGCCGAGTTCGGGCATCGAGGCGATGAGGTCGAGCGACACCGCATGGCCCGAACGCGCAAACGACCGGCTGTCGAGGTGGTCGCGGTGCAGGCGCAGCCGCGCACCACCGATGTCGACCGACGTCTCGCCCGACAGCAGGTCCGTCGCACCGGTATCGAGCTTGAAGCTGCGCCAGCCGTGGTACACGCCCAGGCGCAACTCGCCCACGCTGCCCCACTGGGTACCGGCATCCAGGCCCAGCGCGGCGGACTGGCGCACGAAGCGTGCGATGCGATCGCTGCCTGCGTACACGTCGAAGGGTTTCTGCTCCAGGTCGACGTACGGCGCCACGAAGGCGGCCCGGTCCACACGCAGTGGCTGGTAGAACTCGGACTGCAACTGGTTGATGCGACCGAGCAGCAGATCGTTGCGCCACTGCGCCCCCAGCGCGTTGACCCAGGTGCGGCGCAAGCTGGCACGCGCCTGGAAATAGGCATTACCCGAGAAGTCGTTCGACAGGCTCAGGCCGAAACGCAGGTAGTCCGGCCCGATCTCGCGCTCCAGGGCCTGGATCTGCAACACCTGCCGGCCCTGCTCCTGCACCAGTTCGTAGCCGACATGGTCGAAATCGCCACGCCCGTAGATGCGGATCAGATCCGCATCCAGCGTCGCGCGGTCCAGCGCCTGTCCGGCGCGGGTGGACAAGCCTTCGCGCAAGACCTGGGGATTGACACGGCGCAGTCCGGGGAAGCGTATCTCGTCGATGACCACGGTGGCATCCGGGCCGTCGCGCAGCAAGTGCTCGCGATAGGCTGCGTATTGTTCGGGGGGCAGCGCCCATTTCTGCAGCGCCGCGGCCTGGGCGCGCGCGGCGGCCGCGCCGATCGCCACGGTATCGGGCATGTTGTCGAAGTCGATCGACGAGAAGTCCCCGAGTTCCGGCGAGATCAGGACGTCGTCCGGGCCCAGCGATGCGAGCGAGTTGCGCACGTTCTGCTCGGTCAGGATGTTGATCATCTGTGCCGACACGCTGAGCACCGAACTGATCTGCTCGCGACGCAGCAGGGGCGTCCCGAGGTTGACGGCAATCACGACATCGACGCCCATCTGGCGCGCCACGTCAACCGGCAGGTTCCGCGCCAGGCCACCATCGACCAGCAGCCGATCGCCGATCTGCACCGGCGCGAACAGGCCGGGAATGGAGATGCTCGCGCGCAGCGCCGCGGCGAGGCTGCCGGACTCGAGCACCCGCATGTGCCCGGTCTCGATGTCGGTGGCCACCGCCCGGAACCGGATCGGCAGGCTGTCGAAATGCACGACGTTGCGCAACTGCACGAACTCGCGCAGCAAGGCGTCCAGGCCGATGCCGGACACCGCCCCCTTGGGCAGGTACAACCCGTCCTTGCGCACGCCGAACTCCGGACCCAGGAAGTTGGCTCGGTCGTCGCGCTTGCGCGACTCGCTCCATTCGCTGCGTGGCGGGTCGTCGTTGACCACGTCGACGGTACGGATGCTGCCGATGCGCTCGCGCATCCGCGCCACCGACATGCCCGAGGCATAGGCGCCGCCGACCAGCGCACCCATGCTGGTTCCGGCGATGGCATCGACCGGAACGCGCAACTCCTCGAGCACTTGCAACACGCCGATATGCGCGGCCCCTCGGGCACCGCCGCCGGACAACACGAGACCGATGCGCGGGCGCTCGCCCGGCGTCGGGGACACCGCCGGTGCATCCGTCTGCCCGGCGGCGCCGACGGGCGCCACCAGCAGCGGCAGCAACAGCAGCAGGACGAGAAGGCGAACAATCATGGCAACGGACCCGTTCCGGCCATGTCGCGGCCGACCGGATCAGTGTAGCCAAGTGCCCGGCCCGCGCCCCCGGCGCGGCGCCGGTCAACGCTTCTGGTAGGCGCCGGCGGAGTAGGTCAACTCATAGCTGTGGCTGTAGATCTCCAGGATGTTGCCGAACGGATCTTCCATGTAGACCATGCGATACGGCTTCTCGCCGGGAAAATACTCGCGCACCGGCATGCGCTGCTTGCCACCGGCGGCGACGATCCTGGCGGCCAGGCCTTCGACATCGGGGTCCTGCACGCAGAAGTGGAAGACGCCGGACTTCCAGTACTCGAAGTTGTTCTGCGGCTTTTCGGCATTGCGAAACTGGAAGATCTCCACGCCGACGCGGTCGCCGGTCGACAGGTGCGCGATGCGCAGCGAACCCCAGCCCGCGCCGAAGACGTCGGTACACATCAAGCCGATGGCGGACGTGTCCTCGTCGATCGTGGTCGGGGGCATGATCAGGTACCAACCCATGACCTCGGTGTAGAACGCGACCGCGGCGTCGAGATCGGTGACCGACAGGCCGATGTGGGAAAAATTGCGGGGATAGACGGGAAGCATGAAACAGGCCTTTCTGTTGCTGAAGAGCTCCAGTCTAGGTTTAGCCATGCATAATGACAACTACTTGCAGATTGTTGTTGCGATAAATAATTCTTATGCTGAATCCGCAGTGGCTGCGCAGTTTCGTCACCCTCGCCGAACTGGGCAATTTCACCCGCAGTGCCGAACGGCTGGACCTCACGCAGGCGGCCGTCAGCCAGCATCTGCAGCGCCTCGAGGAACGACTGGGACCACTGCTGATCCGGCATCCGCGACAGATCGAACTGACGCCGGCCGGCCGCAGCCTGCTGGACTACTGCGCGGAAATCGCGGCGGCCGACCACCGCCTGCGCCAGCGGCTGTCCGCGGACGAAGCCGAAGCGGGAGACGTCAGCCTGATCACGCCGGGCAGCATCGGACTGGCCTTGTATCCGCAGTTGCTCGAACTGCAGCGGGCCCATCCCGGGCTGCACATCCACCACCGGTTCGCGCCCGACGCCGACGTGCTTGCGGCGGTGCTGGAGAACCGGTTCGAGCTGGGACTGGTGACACTGCGCCCGGACGATCCGCGGCTGACGGTCAGCCGTTTCGCGCAGGAACCACTGGAACTGGTGGCCCCGGCCGGTGCGACGGTCCGCAGCTGGTCCGACCTCGAACGCCTGGGTTTCATCGACCATCCCGACGGACAGGCCATGGCCGCACGCCTGCTCAGCCGACGATTCCCCGGCAAGCCGGGCGTGCGCAGCCTGCCCTGCCATGGATTCAGCAACCAGATCAGCCTGATTCTCGAGCCGGTGGCGCGCGGACTGGGCTTCAGCGTATTGCCCCGGTTTGCACGCCTGGCCTTTGCCCGTCCCGCATCCATCCAGGTCATCGAAGCCGAACCGAAGGCACAGGTGGTCGACACGTTGTGGCTGCTGCACCGCGCCGAGTGGCCATTGACCGCACGCGCCGAGCGGGTGCTGCACCATATCCGCCAACATGTGCCGACCGACGCGCGTCCGGCGCCGACACAATGACCCGATTCGCCGCCGCATGGCACACGCAGATGAACCACGACCGACACCACACGATGCGACCGATCTCCGGCGCACGACAACCCGATGCGACCGGCGACGGTGGCATGCCCACACCCACGCCGGCGGCACCGGTCGAACCGCCCGGATGCGACATGCCGACCCACGCGGGCACCCGTCACGCCGTGACCGTCGGCGGCCGCACCATGGTCTGGCGGCGATTCGGCGCCGGGCCACCGCTGGTGTTGCTGCATGGCGGCCACGGCGACTGGCGGCACTGGATCCGCAACATCGAGGCCCTGGCGCACGAGCACAGCGTCTGGTTGCCGGACCTGCCCGGTTTCGGCGAATCCGATGATCTGGACGGCCACCCCCATGCGCCCGACCGCATCACGCGTCTGGTCGATGCGCTGGTCGCCGCCATCGGTGGCCTGATCGCCCCCGCGACGACGCTGGACCTCGCCGGCTTTTCGTTCGGCGGCCTGGTTGCCGCCCATCTGGCCACGCGCCTGCCGGTGCGGCGCATGGCGCTGCTGGGGCCCGCCGGGCATGGCGGCGCGCGGCGCCAGACGGTCCCGCTGACGGACTGGCGCATCCTGCGAGGCGACAGGCGCAAGGCGGCACTGCAACAGAACCTCGCGGCGTTCATGCTGCACGACCGCGCCTGCGTCGACGACCGGACCACGGCCATCTACGAGTCGCAATGCGAACGGACCCGGTTCCGGAGCAAGGCCATTTCGCAGGCCGGCGGCCTGCGGCAGTGCCTCGACCGGCTGCCGATGCCGGTCCTGCTCGCCTGGGGTGAACACGACGTGACGGCGCAGCCGCAGATCATCGGTCCGCAACTGGCCGACGGGTCTGCGACCCGCCCGTGGCGCTCGATCCGCGGGGCCGGCCACTGGGTGCAATACGAGCGCCACGATGCGGTCGACGCACTGCTGGTCGACTGGTTCGACGCCGGCACGGCGCCGCAGCAGCGGCCTGCGCGGGACGCATGACCCCGAACCGACTCGCGCCGCCGGGCCCGGCCTGACGTCCGCGCACAAACAACACGACCCGCGCGCGGCGGGTCGTATCGGGAACCCCGTCCCCTTTCGGCGACGGGGCCGGCGGTGCTCCGCTCAGCGGTCGATCACGCTTTCGCGGCAGCCGCGCGTTTGCCCAGTTCGATCTTGGCGATCGCGTTGCGGTGCACCTCGTCCGGGCCGTCG
>JBFIDI010000402.1:0-5412 GCA_041581405.1 Burkholderiaceae bacterium | reverse complement strand
GCGCCGTGGCCGCGCGCACCGGGCTGGCCGCGCCGGGCGCGCGCTCGCGCGAGCGCCGCTCGGGCACCGCTTGCGCGCCCTGGCGGTTGTCGGCCGTGGCCACGTCCACCATCACCGGGCCGGCCGTGTCCGTCGACTCCTCGGAGGTGGCCGGCGCGTCCTTGCGCCGGCGCACGAATGCACACAGGCCGTCGAACAGGGACTGCAGGTTGTCGAACCGGCCCAGCATCGGTTCGACCCGGCTGGCCGGCACCGTCTCCGAACCCAGCGCCTCGATCGCCGACTCCATGCGGTGGGTCAGGTCGCCCAGGCGCATCGCGCCGGCCAGCCGCGCGCTGCCCTTGAGCGTATGCAGCACACGCAAGGCCTCGGTGCGGGCCGCCCGATCGTCGGGCCGGGCCAGCCACTGGCGCAGCGCCGCCCCCAGCTTGGGGAACAGATCGGTCGCCTCTTCCTCGAAGATCGGGAACAGGTCGGCATCGAGCGCGTCGACGGCATCGGAGTGTTCGTCGGTCGCGACGATGAGCGGAGCGGCACCCGCCGGTGCGTCGGCTTCGGCCGTTGCCGTTTCCGTTGCGTCGTTGGCGGCCTCGGGCGCAACGGTGCCGGCCGCCGCGGTGGCGGCTGCCACTTCAGCGGCCAGGTCGGCGTGCAGCACCGAACGCAGCGCCGGCGCGATGGTCGGATCGGCCTCCTTCAGGAAACCGGCGGCGAACTGGTGCAGCAGGCGGCGGATGTCGTCGGCCGCGAGGTTGAAGATCCGCGCGTGCTCCGGCAGGCCCACACGATGCGCCCGCACCCGCGCGAGCGCCTGTTCGAGCAGTCGCGACAGGTCGGCCACGGCCGTGAAACCCACGGTGGCCGAGCTGCCGCCCAGCGCATGCGCCAGCCCGACCGTCGACTCGGGCATCGGCTGGTCGAGTTCCAGCGCCCATTCGCTGAGCTCGGTCAGCAGCCGGCGCGACCACTCGTCGGCCTCGTTCAGATAGACGTTGTAGAGCGGGATCCCGATGCGCAGGTCACCGATGACCTTGACCTGCTCGTCCTGCGCGCCGTCCGTCAGTCCGTCGACATCGCCGCCGTGCGTGGCTTCGGCAGCTGCGCCGTCGCTGCCATCCTCGGCCAGCAGGGCCCCGCGCTCGGTCTCGATGTCGGCCGACTCGTCGGACGCGAGCGGCGCGAACTCCGGTGCGCCCGCCTCATCGCCAAAATCGAAGTCGAGCAACTCGCTCGACGATGCGTCCGACCCAATTTTTTTTTTTGGGGTGTCCGCCCCCTCGGTCGTTGCAGTGTCCGCATCCGGCGGCGATTCGCTGTCGCCGAACGTGCGGGTCGACTGGAACCCCGCCGCCGCCTCCGAAGGCTCGGACACCGGCGGCTGCGCGGCCGGTGGCTCGACCGCCGGCGGCGGTGCCTCGGCCTGCGCGGGCGGCTGCCGCTCCATCTCCGGCAACGCGGACGCCACCGAGTCCTGCCAGCCGGGTGGCTGCGACGGCTCGAACATCTCGGTCGGATCGAAATCGAGGACCGACGCCTGGTCGGCCGGTTCGACCGGCTCCGGGGGCTGGGCCGGCAACTGCGACGACATGAACATCTCGGTCGACGCGAAATCCTGGCGGCCGCCGGCGTCCTGCGCTTCCCCGGTCGTGGCCGCCTCGGGCGCGACGGAATCGGGCGCGACGGAATCGGAGACCGCGGGTTCGTCGGCCCGGGCCGCAGCGAGCTCCGCCGGCTCGGCCGGCTCGGCGCCCAGCTCGGCGGGTCCCCGGCTGTCGACGAATTCCGGAGCAGCCGTGCTGGTGGCGACCGGCTCTGCCGGCTCGGCGGTTTCGGCGGCTTCCGGCGCCACGGCGGTCGCCTCGGGCGTATCCGCAACCGCGGCCGTGGTGTCGGCCTCGGGCTCCAGCACGGTGGCCCCGGCCGGAGACTCGATCGCAATCAGCTCGTCGTCGACACGCAAGGCATCGGCGGCCTTGCGAAACGGCTGCGACGACCAGCGCGCCGCCTGGCCACTGGCAATGTCCTC
Source organism: Burkholderiaceae bacterium (assembly GCA_041581405.1). Lineage (GTDB taxonomy): Bacteria > Pseudomonadota > Gammaproteobacteria > Burkholderiales > Burkholderiaceae_C > CAISIP01. Next base: position 3,386 of record JBFIDI010000402.1, on the reverse strand, counting down.
GACCCATTCGCCGAACTGGCGCATCGCCTCGCCGCTCAACTGGCGCAACTGCGCACTGGCGGGTTTCTGTTCGGCGAGCCAGGTGTTGATCAACTGCTCCATCGCCCATGCCGCCTCGCCGAAATCGACCAGGCCCACCATGCGCGAGCTGCCCTTGAGCGTGTGAAACGCCCGCCGCAAGGTGGTCTGCTCGCCCAGGTTGTTCGGGACTTCGTCCAGCGCCGCGACCGCCTGCAGGCCGGTCTGCACGACCTCGCGCGCTTCCTCGAGGAAGATCTCGCGCATCTCGATGTCTTCTTCGGACTCGGCCACCGGCGCCGCCGCGGCGGCCGGTGCCGCAGCCGGCGCCGCCGGCGTCGCCTCGGCCGGCGCAGCGCCCAGGGCCTGGGCCTTCTCGCGTCCCATCAGGGGCCGGAACTCGCCGGTGCCTTCGTCATAGATGAACAGCTGCTTGGCCAGCGCACGCTGGTAACTGAGCATGTCGACCAGGAAACCCATCGCACCCAGGCTGTTGCCGAGTTTCTCGAACACGCCCGTGGCGCCGTCCTGCACCTGGTCGACCAGGAACTGCTCGACGTTGTCGCGCATGCGCCGCGCCGCGGTCGATGCCTGGTCGAGGCCGAGCACCGAAAACACGCCGCGCATCTGGGCCAGCCGGCTCGGCACCTCGAGCAGCGGCGTACGGTCCTGGGGGTCGCGGAAGAACTGGTCCAGCGAGGTCTCGACCTGCGCCAGCGTGTTGCGCAGTTCGTCGACCACGCTGCCCATGGTCTGGCGATCGCTGACGCGCCGGTACAACTCTTCCATCCAGGGCTCGAGCGGCTCGGGCTGGGCGCCGGAGATCACATGGTCGAGCCGCTGCGCCAGGCGGGTGCAGCGCGTCGCCATCTGGGTGTCGGACGGATCGAGGTCCTCGTAGGCGGCCTCCAGGTACAGCACCGAGGTGGCGACCTCCATCGCGACACCGGCGTTGGGTGGCTCCCCGGTGCGGCTGGTGGTGTCGACCGCGCGCATCAGCGCACGTCCGAGTTCGGCGCTCTCCGGATGCAGCTTCTGCATCGATTCGGCCACGGCCGCGAACTGCTCGTTCGCCTGCTTGATGCGGCCGGTCTCGCCGCCGGCCAGCGCGGCCCAGGTTTCGGTGGCCGAGGCGATACGCTTGCGCGCCTGCGCCAGCAACGCGGGATCGAAACGTCCGAACTGCGAGCGCGTGTAGTCGATGGCGCCGGCCTGCGACAGGCCGTAGGCCGCGCGCACCGCCGTCAGCACGGGCGCATCGGCCTCCTGCGCGGGGACCGCATGCGCGCAATAGAACATCAGGTCCTGCGCCAGCCGGTCGATCACGCCCGACTCGCCGCGGGCCAGCGTCGCGTACTGGGTGATGACGCGCGACGCGGTGCGCTTGACGTAGACGTCGGTCGGACACAGTCCGAGCCGGACCGCCTCGAAAAACGCGGCACTGATCTTCCAGAACACCCGCGGCTCGAGTTCGGCCGCCGCCGCGGCCAGGCCACGGCTGACCTGGGACATCATGCCGGCCGCGACCGGATCACCGTCGCGCACCACCTTGAGCACCGCCTGGTCGACCCGCGCACGCACCGCCGCCTCGTATTGCAGCGGCGGAACACCGCCGGGCACCGCGGCATCGATCCAGCGCCACTCGAACGACCACAGGTCGGCCGGGTGCACGCGGTCGCCCCCGACCAGGTCGAGCACGTCGCGGTATTGCGGGAACAGGGCCACGGCCGAGATCTGGCGCCCCTTGAGCACGCCCTCGAGGTATTCGGTAAGGGCGAAACTGGCGCGCTCGACCTTGTTGGCCGCATCGTCGCTGCACAGCTCCGGCCGCGCGACGAACTTCTGCGCCAGCGCCTCCATCGCGCGCAGCAGCTTGGCGGGTGCACCCAGACCGACCATTTCCAGCGCACCGACGGCCTGGTGCAGCTGCTGGCGCGCGATGCGCAGCTGGCTGGCATCGAGTTCGGCCAGGTCGTTGCCCCGCGCCAGCTCGGCATCGCGCACGAAGCGCCGCAAGGCCTTGCTGGCACCATCGAGCGACTTGCGCAATTCGTCCAGCACCCAGGCCAGCGGGCCCAGGTCGGTGGCGGTCATGTCGGATTCCGCAGCGGGCGTGGATAGTGTTTGCATCTGTTGGTCGACTCCTGAGCTGGGCCCTGTCCCTTGGCTGGTCTTCTAGGCGATCTTGAACCGCGCCACCGATTGGCGCAATTCCTCTGCCATGTGGGAGAGCTCGCGCACCTGGCCGGCCGTGGTCCGGGTGCCTTCACTGGTCTGCTCGGTAACCGCAAAAATGTTCTGGATGCTGTCGGCCACGGCATTGGCCAGGCTGGCCTCGCGCAGTGCCGCGTCGGAGATCTGCTGGATCAGCTCGGACAGGCGACGCGAGACCTGGTCGATCTCGCCCAGCCGGGCGCCGGCGTTGTCGGACAGCTTGGCCCCGTCGACCACGCCCTGGGTCGAACGCTCCATGGCGGCGACCGCGTCCTGGGTGTCGGTCTGGATCGCGCGCACCAGCGCCGTGATCTGGCGCGTGGCGTCGGCCGAACGCTCGGCCAGCCGCTGCACCTCCTCGGCCACGACCGAGAAGCCGCGACCGGCCTCGCCGGCCGACGCGGCCTGGATCGCCGCGTTGAGCGCCAGCACGTTGGTCTGCTCGGTGATGTCGGAGATCAGTTCGGTGATCTCGCCGATTTCCTGCGACGACTCGCCCAGGCGCTTGATCCGCTTGGACGTTTCCTGGATCTGGTCGCGGATCGCGTTCATGCCGCCGATCGCGTTCTGCACCGCCTTGAGTCCGGAATCCGCCGCCATCAGCGACTGGCGCGCCACCGCGGCCGACTCCTGGGCCTGGCTGGACACGGTGTTGATGCGCGCGGCCATCTCCAGCACCGACTTGCCGGTGGCCTGGATCTCGTTCATCTGCTCGTTGGAGGCGGCCAGCAGTTCGGTCGAGGTGGCGTCCACCTCGGCCGTGGTCTGCGCCACCTTGGACGCCGTGGCCTGCACGCTGCTGACCAGGCTGCGCAGTTCCTCGACGGTGTAGTTGACCGAGTCGGCGATGGCGCCGGTGATGTCCTCGGTCACCGTCGCCTGTTGCGTCAGGTCGCCTTCGGCCACGGTCTGCAGTTCGTTCATCAGGCGCAGGATGGCGGCCTGGTTGGCGTCGTTGATGCGTTTGGCGTCCTGCTGCAAACGCGCCGCATCCTCCATCTGCGCCTGCGCCATGGCTTGCTGGCCCAGGCCGTACAGCCGCTGCACCTTCGACAGTGCGTAACCGCAACCCGCGGCCAGCGCCATGCCCACCAGCACGACCAGGCCGACCTGGGGCGCGTTCGGATCCTGCAGCGTCAGCGTATACAGCGCGG
>JBFIDI010000401.1:0-5429 GCA_041581405.1 Burkholderiaceae bacterium | reverse complement strand
GGTCTTGTGCGAGGTGTCCTTGGCCAGCAGCGTCGTGGTCAGGTTGACGCCGGCCCACAAGGCATCGCGCGCCTCGCTCGCCACCAGGGTCTTGCCGCGCAACATGCCGTGCTGGTCCGGCCAGGCGAAACGCACCAGGTCGATTTCGCCGGCATCGATGCGGCCCACCAGTTCGCGCGCCTGGCGCTGCTGGGTATCGGTCCACAGGCCGTGGCGGTCTACGAATGTCTGCATGGTCGTGCCCCCGGTTCAGCGGCCCAGGCGCGCACGCGCCCAGTCGCACCGCATGCGACGCGCCTGGTCGGCGCGTTGCCAGTAACCGTCCACGTCGGCGGCGGCGCTGACCCCGTCGATGGACGCGGGCCCGGTCAACGCCGCGGCCTGCGCCGCGTCCGGCAACATCGGCGCGGCTTCGCCGGCCCGGGTGGCGTCGATGGCCTTCACCAGCATGCGCCGGTACGCGATGATGCCCTTGTCGGTCGTGCCCAGGTGCTCGCGGGTGCGGTCCTGGATCGGGCCCTGCGACTCGATCGCCCACTGGTCATGCACGTTGATGTCGTCGCCCATGCCGGTATAGGTCTCCGTCAACTGCTCGTCGACGTTGTAGCCGTAGTGGTTGCGCTTGTTCTTGCGCGAGGTGTAGTCGGGCAGTTCGTACAGCTGCAGCCGCTGCTCGCGCATCTGCTGCTTGTCGACCGGGCCGGCAAAACTGGTGAAGATGGCGTACCAGTAGCAATGCGTGTCGTCCACCGGCACATGCCACTGCGAGATCGTCATCTCCGCGCTCATCGGGATCACGAAGGCCTGGGGGAACACGACATTGGTCACGCGCACATGGGTCTTCGATTCGGACAACTGGCGCAAGGCCGTCAGGCGCAGGCCGTAGTCGGTCGGCTCGACCGCGATGTCGGGCCGCTCGAATTCGCGCAGCACCTGGGTGATCGGCATCTCGGAGTCGGCCGAGGCCCCGCGGAACTGCTTGCCGTAACTGGCCGAGGTGTCGGCATCCTTGAAGAAGCGGTGCAGATAGGACGCATGCGCCGGGTCCATGCCGACCTCGAGCGCCTGCAGCCAGTTGCATTCGAACAAGCCCTTGAACGCGAACACGTGCGTATCGGGCGCGACGAAACAATCGAAGTCCGGGAACGCGGGCGGCTCGCCTTCTCCGATGTAGGCGAAGATGGTGCCGGCGCGCTCCACCACCGGGTAGGCCGCCTGCTTGATCCGGCTGCACAACTTGCTGCCGACCGGCTCGGCCGGTGTCTGCAGGCAGTTGCCCTTGACGTCGAACAACCAGCCGTGGAACGGACAACGCAGTCCGCCATGCTCGAGCCGGCCGAAGGCCAGGTCGGCGCCCCGGTGCGGACAGTCGCGATCGAGCAGGCCCAGTTGCCCGTTCTCGTCGCGGAACAACACGAAGTGCTGCCCCATCAACTGCACGGGACGCACCGGCCGCGGGCCGGCCAGTTCGTCCGACAGCGCCACCGGCTGCCAGTAGCGGCGCAGCAACGCGCCTGCGGGTGTGCCCGGCCCTACCCGGGTCATGGTGTCGTTCTGTTCGGCACTGATCATGGCTGCTCCATCAAGAAAGAGGATCGTGTGGGTGGTCGTGAATGCCATTGTATGCAATGGGATTCATCAAAATCGACTAACACCCTGAAATACGCCAAAAAAGTACATTAATGGTCCGTAAGCGACTTACAAAAGTCTATAAGCGACACACGACCGAACCAACAAGAACCGATTTGCATCAACTGCATACAGGAAAGAGATCATCCAGGCAGATTCACGGAGTCCGTCGACCGGCTTCCTACAATCGACACGTCTTCCCGACCGAGCAAGCTGATGGACTCCCAACAATCCCGCGTCCTGGTTCACCTGCGTGACCTGATTCTCAAAGGCGAATTCGTGCCTGGCGAACGCCTGGCGGAGATTCCGCTGGCCGAGCGGCTCGGGGCCTCGCGTACGCCGGTGCGCCTGGCACTGAGCAGCCTGGAACACGAGGGCCTGATCGAGCTCTCTCCGAACGGCGGCTACCAGATGCGCCGCTTCACGTCGAAGGAGATTGCCGACGCGATCCGGGTGCGCGGCGTCATCGAGGGTTTTGCCGCACGCCTGCTGGCCGAAGACGGCGCGCCGCGCCAGCTGCTGCGCGAACTGCACGAATGCCTGGACGCGGGCGACAAGGCCGTCAACAAGGCCGACATGAGCCTCGACGACTACGCCGCCTATGTCGAGATGAACGACCGCTTCCATGGCCTGATCATGCAGGGTTGCGCCAACGTCGCGCTGCAACGTGTGATGGACATGCTCGACCGCCAGCCGTTTGCGTCGCCGAGCGCGATGCTGCCGATGCAGTCGTCGATGGAAGAAGGCCACCAGTGGATGAAGCAGGCCCACCGCACCCACCATGCCATGGTGCAGGCGATCGAACGCGGACAGGGCTCACGGGCGCAGGCCCTGGGCGAGGAACACGTGGAGATCGCGCGCATGAACCTGGACTACGCGTTGGAGAGCCCCGAACTGGCCAGGGAACTGCTGCCCGGCATCCGCCTGGTGGGTGACAGGTAGACATCGGTTCGACCGCCGTGCCGGTGGTCGAACCCGTGCGGCGGTGGCCCGGCGCCCGACGGCGGCGTAGGGTTCACCGCGCCGGCCAGCCGGCTCAGCTCTGCGCGCCGGGGAAAAACCGCTCCTCGACGATCTTGCCGCCCTTCACGGTGTACAGGCCCACCTCGTCCATCTTGACGCGTTGGCCCCCCTTGGGCGTGACGTCCATCGAGAAGCGGACCACGAACTGGTCGCCGTGCACATACGGCCCCTCGGCGCTCATCGCGTGGACTTCGTTGTTCGCGAACCACCACGCGCCCTTGCCTTCGACCGCCTTGCGGCCCTTGAGCACGGCCATGTCGCCTTCCATCGCCTCCATCGAGACGATGTCATCGGACCAGTAGGTCTTGCCCGCTTCGTCGCCCTTGCCTTGCTTGAGCAGTCCGGTGAAGGCCTGGGCCAGTTCCTGTGTTGTCATGTTGCACTCCTGTGAGGATAAGAAGGACCATTGTGAACCGCATCGCGCAATGCCGCACCCCAACGACGCATCCGGGGTACGAGGCCACCATCGTCAGCTGTGGTCGGATCCCTGTGACTCGCACAGGCGTCCCAGCGCCTGTACACCGACCGGCGGCTCGCTGAGCCAGGGCAGCACGAAGCTGCGACGCGCCAGTCCGGCGGCGATACGTGCGCTCTGGCGCCGCTCGCCGTCCAGCCGTGCCCGCAGCAGAGGGTCGGTGGTGCCGGCGGCGGCCACGCTCTTGTTGATCACCCAGGCCCAGGGTTCGATCTTCGCGCGGCGCAGGTCCTCCTGCAGGGCGGCGGCCTGGCTCACCGGCGTGACCTCGGGCAGCGTGACGATGACGACACGCGTCATGTCGGCGTCCTGCAGGCGCATCAACGGCGTGATGATGTGGCTGGCCATGGCATTGCCCTGGTATTGCCGGGTCATCTGGCGGTGGTAGGCGCCGGTGGCATCCATCAGCAGCAGGCTGTGCCCGGTCGGCGCGGTATCGAGCACGACGAAGGCCGTGCGCGCCTCGTTCACGACCCGGCTGAAGGCATGGAACACCGCCACCTCTTCGGTGCACGGTGACTGCAGGTCTTCGAGCAGCAAGGCCTTGTCCTGCGCATCGAGGTCCTTGCCGCGGCTGGCCATGATCCTGGCGACATAGGCCTCGGTCTCGGCCCGGGGGTCGATACGCCCGACCTTGAGGCCCGGCAGGCTGCCGTTCAGGGCCTCGGCGACATGGGCCGCCGGGTCCGTCGTGGTCAGGTGCACGCTGTGGCCGCGCTGCACCAGCGCGACCGCGAGCGCGGCGGCAATCGTGGTCTTGCCCACGCCCCCCTTGCCCATGACCATGATCAGGCCGTGCCCGGTCGCCGCGAGTTCGTCGGCCATGCGGCCGAGCGGTTCGGCCTGCAGCGCCGACGCCGGTGGCGCGACGGTGTCCGACGGCGACGGCGCCGGTGCGTCGCCGAGCAAGGCCCGCAAGGCATGCGCACCCACGGTGTCGAAGGAGCGCAGCGGAACCTCGTCGCGGGGCAGCCTGGCCAGGGCATCGGGCAAGCGCTCCAGCGCCTGCCGGCCGAGGGCTTCGATGGCATTGGCGGTGGCGTCGTCGGGCCCGCTGGCGTGGAACACGCCGTTGACGACCAGTCGCTGCTTGCCCAGGCCCAGCCCGTGCAACTCGTCGGCGGTGCGCGCGGCCTCCTGCATCGGACGCGGATCGGGGCGCGTCACCAGAACGACGGTCGTCAGTGCCGGGTCGCTCAATGCGCGCAGCGCCGCGTTGAAGCGCGCCTCCTGCATCTTCAGCCCCGAGTGGGGACCCAGGCAGGACGCGCCGCGGTCGTTGCCGGCGAGAAAACCCGACCAGGCCTTGGGCAGGCTGAGCAGGCGCAACGTGTGTCCGGTCGGGGCGGTATCGAACACCACGTGGTCGAACGCCGGGTGGCCGTCAAATCCGTCCGCGCCCGCACCTTGCGCCAGCAAGGCGGCGAACTCGTCGAAGGCGGCAATCTCGGTGGTACACGCACCCGAGAGCTGCTCGCGCACCGTGGCGCGCTCGCTGTCGCTGGCATCGGCCTGCATCTGCGCCAGGACCCGCTGGCGGTAGGCTTCGGCGGCGGTGTCGGGGTCGATGTTCAGCATCCACAGCCCCGGCGCTGCCGGCACCGCGACCGGACGGTTGGACAAGGGCACGCCCAGCATCTCGTCCAGGTTGGAGGCCGCGTCGGTGCTCACCAGCAACACGCGCTTGCCGCCGTCGGCCAGCCGCAGCGCGACGGCCGCCGACAGCGAGGTCTTGCCGACGCCGCCCTTGCCGGTGAAGAACAGGAAACGCGTGGGCGCGTGCAGGAGATCCAGGGACAAGGGTGCGGAAGAAGATGCAGTCATGGTGCAAGCATGCCAGAGTCGACCCGTGGCGAACTTGATCCCGCACAGGCGCAAGCGCCGCCGCACCTGCAGACAGGCACGAAGCATGGGTGCCGAAACGACGGCTCGGACGATCGCGCGCCCGATGCCGGTGTCAGAAACTTTCCGTGTCGACTTCGCCCGAGGACTGCGCGTTGTAGCGCGCGCCGGTCACGGTGTCCTGGTTGATCACGGACTCGACCGCGGCGATGAGGTCCGGGCCCAGCTGCACCTGGGCGGCGCCGAGGTCCTCGTGCAGATGCTCGACGCTGGTGGTGCCGGGAATCGGGATGATGTGCGGTGCCTTGTGCAGCAGCCAGGCCAGCGCCAGCTGGGCCGGCGTGCAGCCGGCATCCTTGGCCAGCGTGCGGTACGCCGGCAGCAGCTTCAGGTTGGCCGCGTAGTTCTCGGGCGCGAACCGCGGCATGCCGCGGCGGATGTCCTTGTCCTGCAGCGTGGC
>JBFIDI010000400.1:0-5479 GCA_041581405.1 Burkholderiaceae bacterium | reverse complement strand
GCCGCCGCCGCCCGTGCCGCCACGCGGCCGCAGCTTGCGTTCAGCGCCGGTTACGACCGCCTGCAGAACCGCTACCTGGACAAGGACGGCTCATGGAATATCGGCGTCGGCATGCATTGGTCGCTGTTCGACGGATCGATCAGCGACAACCAGGCGGACGGCCTCAAGGCACGTGCCGATGCATTGGCCCACCAACGTGACGACCTGGAGAGCCGGATCGCACTGCAGGTGCGCGCAGCGGAATTGATGGTCGCCGAGAGCCGCAGCCGCATCGGCGTGGCCGAGACCGCGATCGAGCAGGCCGACGCCGTGACCCGCAAGGCGCGCGCGGCGGCGGCCCAGTCCGGCCGCGATGCCGGCCGGCTCGACGAACTGGCCGCGCGCGGCAGCGTGCCGCAGCAACGGGCCGAATTGGCCCGCCTCGCGGCGCAGTCCTCCGAGGCGGACGTGACCGCCAGCGAACAGGCCCGCATCCGGGCCCACAAGCTCGCGGAACAGGCCCACCTGGGCGACGACAAGGTCAGGGCCAAGGCCGATGAAATCGCCGCCCTCGAGTCCGGACTGGCGCAGGCCGAGGCGGCGCGGGCCGAACTGTTGACCGTGCGCGCCGACCTCACGATCCGATCGCCGATCTCCGGCGTCGTGGTGGCCCGCATCCGCTCCGCCGGCGAAGTCATTGCCGCGGGAAGCCCGATCCTGGACGTGGTCGATCTCGACCGGGTCTACCTCAAGGGCTACGTGCCCGAGTCCCAGATCGGCCGATTGCGGCTCGGCCTGTGGCGATTCCGGCGCCAGTTCGATTGAACGGCCACGACCCGCAGGAACAGGCGCCGCTAGCCCATCACCAACCCCGTTCTGGAGGAACAAGACATGACCAATAAAACACCGGCCCAAGCCGCACCCCGTCCGTCACGCGGCAAGACAACGACCGTCGCGCGCCGCGTGCCCGCGCGGCGCACCACCGCGCCGGCCCGCGTGCCGGCGCCGGTGGACAAGCGCCCTGCGCTGGCGGCCCCGCCAGCGGACGCGGAGGTCGCTGTACCGAACACGCTGGACCGCATCGTGCACAACCAGATCGCCCGTGTCACCCACGGCCTGTCGCCGGCATCGATCATCGGGGCCTACATGGACTGGCTGGCCCATCTGGCGGTGGCGCCGGGCAAGCAGCAGGAACTGGTGACCAAGTCGGTGCGCAAGTCGGCGCGTATCGCGCTGCACGCCATGCGCTGCGGCGTGCAGCCGGGCGCAACCTGCATCGACCCGCTGCCGCAGGATCGCCGCTTCGCCGCGCCGCAATGGCAGCAGTGGCCGTACAACATGATCTACCAGTCCTTCCTGCTCAACCAGCAGTGGTGGCACAACGCGACCTCCGGCGTGCGCGGCGTGACCGCGCACCATGAACACGTCGCGACGTTCATGACCCGCCAGTGGCTGGACATGTTCTCGCCGTCGAACTTCCTGCCCACCAATCCCGAGGTGCTGGCCGAGACCGCCCGCACCGGTGGCGCCAACCTGGTACAAGGCATGCAGAACTGGGCACGCGACGCGATGCAGCAGTTCACCAACAAGCCTGCCGACGACACGCAACCGTTCCGGCCCGGCAAGGAAGTGGCGCTCACGCCGGGCAAGGTGGTGGCACGCAACGGCCTGATGGAGCTGATCCAGTACACGCCGCAGACCACGACCGTGTTTGCGCAGCCGGTGCTGATCGTGCCGTCGTGGATCATGAAGTACTACATCCTCGACCTGTCGCCGGGCAACTCGCTGGTGCGTTACCTGGTCGAGCGCGGCCATACCGTGTTCATCGTGTCGTGGAAGAACCCCGGCGCCGAGGACCGCCAGCTGGGCATGGACGACTACCTGAAGTCCGGCGTGCTCGAGGCCGTCGACGCGGTGTCGGCCATCGTCCCCGGGCACCGTATCCAGGCGCTGGGGTATTGCCTGGGCGGCACCTTGCTGTCGATGGCGGCGGCCACCATGGCGCGCGACGGCGACGACCGGTTGCAGACGCTGACGCTGCTGGCCTCGGAGACCGATTTCACCGAACCCGGCGAACTGGGCCTGTTCATCGACGAGAGCCAGCTGGCGTTTCTCGAGGACATGATGTGGGACAAGGGTTACCTGGACGGCAAGGAGATGGCCGGCGCCTTCGCGATGCTCAATTCGGTCGACCTGGTGTGGTCGCGCATGGTGCACGACTACCTGATGGGCCGCGACAAGCCGCAGACCGACCTGGGTGCCTGGAACCAGGATGCCACGCGCATGCCGTTTCGCCAGCACAGCGAATACCTGCGCAGCCTGTACCTGGACAACGATCTCGCGCGCGGACGTTATCTGGTGGACGGCCGGCCGATTGCGCTGTCGGACATCCGGGTGCCGATGTTCGTGCTCGGTACCCAGCGCGACACCGTCTCGCCCTGGCATTCGGTCTACAAGATCAACCTGCTCACCGACACCGACGTCACGTTCTGCCTGAGCAGCGGCGGGCACAACGTCGGTGTCGTCAATCCGCCGGGGCCGGGCGTGCGGCGCAGCTACCAGGTTGCGACACGGCAGGCACAAAGACGTTACGTCGACCCGCAGACATGGGCCGGCAATACGCCGACACACGATGGTTCGTGGTGGCCGGCCTGGGAGGACTGGCTGCGGCAACATGCCGGTGCCCGGGTGGCGCCGCCGCACACAGGCAACGCGCAGGCGGGATACCCGGCCCGGGACGATGCGCCCGGCCATTACGTACTGATGGCCTGAACGGGCACACGGAGGACACGACATGACAAACCATACGGACACAAGCCCCGCGGGGGTCTCGCCGCTGCCGAGCCTGGCGGGCAAGAAGGGCCTGATCGTCGGCATCGCCAACCAGCACAGCATCGCCTACGGCTGCGCACAGGTCATACGCGAACTGGGCGGATCGCTGGCCGTGACCTACCTCAATGCCAAGGCCGAACCCTACGTGCGGCCCCTGGCCGAGCAGCTGCAGGCCGAGATCATCGCGCCGCTGGACGTGCAACGGCCCCAGCAGCTCGAGGCGGTGTTTGACCGGATTGCGCAGAGCTGGGGCAAGCTCGACTTCCTGCTCCATGCGATCGCGTTTGCACCGGCGGCCGACCTGCACGGCCGCGTGACCGACAGCAGCGCAGCGGGTTTTGCGCTGGCGATGGACATTTCCTGCCACTCCTTCATCCGCATGGCCAAGGCCGCGGAACCGCTGATGAAGGACGGCGGCGCACTGGCGACGATGAGTTATTACGGCGCGCAGAAGGTCATCGCGAACTACGGGATCATGGGCCCGGTCAAGGCGGCGCTGGAGTCCTCGGTGCGTTACCTGGCCGACGAACTGGGGCCCAAGGGCATCCGGGTCCACGCCGTCTCGCCGGGGCCCATCCGCACCCGGGCCGCATCGGGCATCGGCGATTTCGAGAGCCTGCTCGACGACGCCGCGCGCCGGGCCCCGCAACACCAGCTGGTCAGCATCCGTGACGTCGGCGTGACGACCGCGATGTTGTTCAGCGACGCCGCACGCGCGCTGACCGGCAACGTCGTTTTCGTCGACGGCGGTTACCACGTGATGGGTTGAAACAGGAGAAGCCCCATGACCACGCATTTGGACACCATGGCCGCGAACCCCTTGCCGGACATCCTGGAGAACCACCCGATCGCCGAGATGCACATCGGCAGCAGCGCCAGCCTGCAGCGCACCGTGACCCGACGCGACATCCAGTTGTTCGCGGCCGTGTCGGGCGACGTCAACCCGGCCCATGTGGACGTGTTGTATGCGAAGAGCAGCCTGTTTCGCGAGATCATCGCGCACGGCATGCTCGGCGGCGCGCTGATCTCGACCGTGCTGGGCACGCGTTTCCCCGGACCCGGCACCATCTATCTCGGGCAGTCGCTGAAGTTCCTCAAGCCGGTGCATATCGGCGACACCCTGACCGTCACGGTCACCGTCACCGCGCTCGACCACGACCGGGGCCGCGTGACGCTCGGCACGCAATGCACCAACCAGGATGGTGATCTCGTCATCGACGGCGAGGCGCGCGTGCTGGCGCCACGCGAGAAGCTGCACATCGCGCGCACCGACGTGCCCCAGCCCCTGCTGGCCGACAAGGACCTGCGGTACGACCAGCTGATGGCGGCGGCGAAAACCTGTCCCCGGATCCGCATGGCCGTCGTGCACCCGTGCAGCCGCGAGGCGCTCGAGGGCGCGCTCGATGCGTCCCGCCTGGGCCTGATCGAGGCGGTGCTGGTGGGACCGCAGGCGCGTATCCGCGACCTGGCGGCGCAATGCGGGCTCTCGCTCGACGACGTGACGCTGGTCGACGTGCCCCACAGCCACGCCGCGGCGGCCCGGGCGGTGCAGATGGCCCGCAGCGGCGAGGTCGATGCGCTGATGAAGGGCAGCCTGCACAGCGACGAGTTGCTGGCCGAGGTGGTGCATGCGCAGACCGGACTGCGCACCGACCGGCGCATCAGCCACGTGTTCGTGCTCGACGTGCCGCGATACGCCAAGCCGCTGCTGATCACCGACGCGGCCATCAACGTGCGGCCGGATTTCGACGCCAAGGCCGACATCGTGCGCAACGCCATCGACCTGGCCCATGCGCTGGGGATCGCCATGCCCAAGGTCGCCATCCTGTCGGCGGTCGAGACGGTCTCCAGCAAGCTGCCGTCGGCGATGGATGCCGCCGCCTTGTCCAAGATGGCGGACCGCGGACAGATCACGGGGGCACTCGTCGACGGTCCGCTGGCGTTCGACAACGCGGTATCGATGGCGGCGGTCAAGACCAAGGGCATCCGCTCGCCGGTGGCCGGTGATGCCGACGTGCTGGTGGTGCCCGACCTGGACGCCGGCAACATGGTGGCCAAGCAACTCGAATACCTCGGCGACGCCCAGGCCGCCGGTATCGTGATGGGCGCGCGCGTGCCCATCGTGCTGACCAGCCGCGCCGATTCGGCGCACTCGCGCATCGCCTCGTGCGCGATCGCGCTGCTGTGTGTCAAGCACCTGGCAGCGCCGGCACCATGAGTGTGGTCGTCCTGGTCATCAACGCGGGTTCGTCGAGCATCAAGTTCGCGGCCTTCGGCCGCCAGCCGCAGGGCGCGTGGTCGCGGCTGGCGCACGGCGCGATCCAGGGTATCGGCGATGCGCCACGCTTGCGGGCCTGGGGCGCGGACGAAGCGCTGCTGGACGACACGGCGGTGGTGTTGTCGACCGATCCGGAGCAGGTGCACGACGACGCCTGGGAACACGTGGCCGACTGGCTGCAGCGCCATGCCGCCGGCCATCGCCTGGTGGCGGTCGGTCATCGTGTCGTGCACGGCGGCAGCCGGTTCGCCGGGCCGACCCGCGTCACGCCGCAGGTACTGGACGCGCTGGAACAACTCGTGCCGCTGGCGCCGCTGCACCAGCCGCACAACCTGGGCCCGATCCGCGCGGTCGCGCGGCGCCATCCGGAGTTGCCCCAGGTGGCCTGCT
>JBFIDI010000399.1:0-5492 GCA_041581405.1 Burkholderiaceae bacterium | reverse complement strand
TATTCCTCGGCGTCTTCGCGCAGGTGCAGCGTGACGCTGGTGCCGCGTTGCGCGCGCTCGATGGTCTCGACCTGGAAGTCACCGCTGCCGCCACTGACCCAGCGCACGCCGTGCTGTTTCTCCATGCCGGCGCGGCGCGACTCGACGGTGATCTTGTCGGCCACGATGAAACCCGAATAGAAACCGACGCCGAACTGGCCGATCAGCTGCGAGTCGGCCTTCTGGTCGCCGGTCAGGCGCGAGACGAAGTCCTTGGTGCCGCTCTTGGCGATCGTGCCCAGGTTGTCGATCGCCTCCTGCTCCGTCATGCCGATTCCGTTGTCGGTGATGGTCAGCGTGCGCGCCTTCTTGTCGAGCGTGATGCGCACGTCCAGGTTGGGGGCGTCCTCGAACAGGGCGGGGTCGTTGATGGCCTCGAAACGCAGTTTGTCGCAGGCGTCCGATGCGTTGGAGATCAGCTCGCGCAGGAAGATCTCCTTGTTGGAATACAGGGAGTGCGTGACCAGGTGCAGCAGTTGCGCGACTTCGGCCTGGAAGGATAGGGTTTGTTTGCTCATGGAACTCAGCTCTCGGTCGGTGATACGGCATGGCGGAGCTCTCGAGCGTCACGGCCATCCCATCGGAAACCCGCAATTATGGGCGATGGCATGGCTTTCAATACCCGGCGGCGGCCGCGGGCGCAGGCGGCCGCCGCGTCCCGGGCCGGGATTTCCGGCCCGGGCGGTGTCGGGTCATAACACGAGGGCACCCCCCATCAGCGCCAGCACCAGGAAGACCAGGAACACCACGATGGCGATGAAGAACAGGATCTTCGCGATGCCGGCCGTGGCGGCCGAGATGCCGGTGAAGCCGAAGATGCCGGCGATGATGGATACGACCAAGAAGATCAGGGCCCAGTACAGCATGACGTTTTCTCCTTTGCGTGTGCTTGTCGGTTGCTCGGTGCCGCATCGTGTCGCGATGGCGGCCGCGGCCTTCGGATCCGCGGCCGGGGTTGCGTGTACCGGACGCGCGAAGGATGGCTTCAGTGTCGGTCGGCATGCGCGCTCTGGCTGTAGTAACACGCCGTCGCGCCATGTAGGAGACTGCCCCTGCGGCAGCGGCGCGGCGCAGGCGGGACGACCGAGGCCGGTCGGGCGTCTGTCAGCCCCGCGCCGAGGGGCGCTGTGCGAGCCAGTCGGCGACGATGCGCCCGACCGCCGGCGCCGCCAGCAGCTGCATGTGGCCGGTGCGGTAGACGATGACCCGCCCGTGCGGACCGAAGGCCAGGGAATGCGCCGGTTCCTCGTGCCGGCCCAGCGCGCTGTGCAGCGGCACCAGTCCGTCGCCGAGCAGGCGATCGGCCAGCAGGCTGCGCCGACCGGCCAGGGTCGCGGCCACCGCCAGGCAGGCGACACCGTCGGGCAGCGGCACCGGCTGCCGACGGTCGGCGTGGTGCGCGAAGCGGTCGTGGCCGGCGCTGTCGCCGGCGAGCAGCGAGCCATGGCGCAGGTCGGTGATGCCGCTGCTGCGCAGGCGCGCCAGCCGCGCGAACGGCGCCGACCAGGGGGTGCTGCCCAGCAGCACGTCGACCCAGTTGCCGGCACGCTCGAGCGGCGCGCCATGGTGCGGCGTGCCCAGGAACACGATGCGCGTGAGCCGCCCGGTCCAGTCCTGTCCGGCCTGCCGGGCCTGGTGCACGGCGCTGCGCGTGACCAGCCCGCCCATGCTGTGCGCGACGACGACCAGTTCACGCACCGGCACCGGCCAGGCGGCGAGCAGGCGCTGCAGCAGCGCCGACAAATCGTGCCCGTTGTCGCAGATGGGGCGGCCGGAGTTGTAGCGCAGGTACAGCGGCGTGAAGCCCTGGGCCTGTGCCAGCGCCTGGCCGTGGTCCAGGCCCGGCTGCAGCGAACCGTCGGCGTCCGTGCGCCAGGTCTGCCATTGCCGGTCGTTCATGCACAGGCCGTGCACCAGCAGCACGAGCCTGCCACCGACCGCGTAGGCGGGCGGTGGCGCGTCCGGGTCGATGGTCCGACCGTCGAACTGCAGCGTCATGGGCAGCGCCAGCGGGTTGGCGTCGGCCAGCAGCCGGTCGCCGATGACCCCGTTGAGCGCGGCCAGCACCGCCAGTCGCTGCGCGGAGTCGGGGGGCGCGGCATCCATTGCGCCCAGCAGCGGTTCGAGGCGGGCCAGCGCGGTGTCCAGCCCCGCGCCCACGGCCTGCGTGATGCCGTTCACGCAGCGGTAGACCAGCCCGGTCAGGCCACGGGTGCGGTCGCCCTGCGCGCCGCCGGGCGCGCCCAGGGTGCGCCAGACGGACTGGTGCACGCCTTCGACGATACGTGTGGTCTGCAGCGTGGCGGAGGTGGCCAGTCGCGCGGCGGCACGCAGGTCGGACGCGCGGACATGGCCGGCCATCAGAACCGTTCGTGCGGCGCCAGGTAGCGCCACTGCCCCAGCGGCAGGTTGCCCAGCATCACCTTGCCGATGCGCACCCGCTTGAGCCCGACCACCTTGAGTCCGACCAGTTCGCACATGCGCCGGATCTGGCGTTTCTTGCCTTCGGTGAGCACCACGCGCAGCTGTTCCGGGTTCTGCCAGCTGACCCTGGCCGGCTTGAGCGGCTGGCCGTCGAGCGCCAGGCCGTGGCGCAGCAGCGCCAGCCGTTCGGGCGGAAACACCGCCTGCACGTTCTGGGTCACCGGGTCGTGCTCGCGGATCTCCTGCAACGCGGCATCGCCCGCTGGCGCATGGTCTTCCGACAGGCCGGTGAAGCTGACCCGCACCAGGTATTCCTTTTCCATCACCGAGTCCTCGCCGATCAGCTGGCGCGCGATGCGGCCGTCCTGGGTCAGCACCAGCAGTCCGATGGAGTCGATGTCCAGCCGCCCAGCGGGCACCAGGCTCTGCAACTGTTTGGGATGGAAGAAGAAACGCGCGTTGTCGTCGGCCCAGCGGTTCTGCGGCTGGACCAGCGTGATGGCCGGCAGATGGCCGTCCTCGGCCTGCCCGCTGACGATGCCCATCGGCTTGTTGACCAGGATGGTCACCTGGTTGGCCTTCTGGCCCTGGGCCTGCCGGGTGATCTCGATGTGGTCCGAGGGGCCGACCTGCATGCCCATTTCGGCCGGCTGCCCGTTGACCCGCACCCAGCCGCGGGCGATCCAGTCGTCGGCCTCGCGCCGCGAGGCCATGCCCAGTTCGGCCATGCGCTTGTTCAGGCGGCTGGTTGTGGCGCCACCGGCCGCGGTGGCCCGTGCCGGGTTGCGCGTGGGGGCATTGGCCGGGCGCGGAGCGCGCTGGAAGCCGGGGGGAGCGTCGGGTTTGGTCATGTCGTCGGTTCGGTGCGGGGAAAGACGCGCGAGCGCAGGTCGTCGAGGTTGAGCACGCGC
The DNA here is from genome assembly GCA_041581405.1 of Burkholderiaceae bacterium. GTDB lineage: Bacteria > Pseudomonadota > Gammaproteobacteria > Burkholderiales > Burkholderiaceae_C > CAISIP01. The sequence continues at coordinate 2,118 of JBFIDI010000399.1, read as the reverse complement.
AGGCCGCCGTATTCGACCCGGATCATGCCCTGCTCCTGCAGGGCACGCAGCGCCTCGTTGACGCGCTGGCGCGACAGGCCGACGAGAAAGGCCAGTTCCTGCTGCGTGATGCGCAGCACTTCGCCGACCCCGGGATACAACACGGGATGGAACAGGGCCGCCAGGCTGCGCGCCACGCGCAGGTCCGGGTTGCCCATGCGGTCGATCTCGCGCGCGGCGATGAACTGCCCCAGCCGTTCGTTGATCTGGTTCATCACGAATCGATTGAAGCCGATCGAATGATCGAGCAGCCAGTGGAAGGTGTCGACCGGCAATCCGGCCACGATGCTCTTGCGCAGTGCCTGGATGTTGTAGCGGTAGGGTTCGCGCTTGAGCGCCGTGCCTTCGCCGAACCAGCCGCCGGGCGGCAGGCCGGTGAAGGTCATGGAGTGGCCGTCGAAGGTGTCGCTGCTCATCTTGAGCAGGCCGTCGACGACGCCGAACCAGTAGGTGACATGGCGACCGGTGCGGCAGACATAGTCGCCGGGCAAGGCATCGCCGACCTTGAGCTCGGACAACACGCGCTCGCGTTGCGCGTCGTTCAATACCGCCATCCAGGGAATGGCGGCCACCTCGATGTCGGAGGGAGGGCGCCGGCGATGGTGCAGGGAGAGTTCGTTTGACATGGATCAGCGCGGGCGCGGGAAGGTCGGGGGACCGGGCAAAAGCCTAGGGATTTCCCTAGGCTCCATTACCCTGAATTGTCGTCCGACCGACAGGTTGGCGTCAAATTAAATCCTATATTGGGAGGTATCGACAGGCCTGTTGCAAACCGACCCATCGAGGCGGTGACAACGAAGGACCGATGGCATTGAAGGAGACACCGTGCAGACCACGTTTCCCCGATTGTTGCTGAAACACGCAGCCGAACGTCCGGATGCGCCAGCGATGCGCGAGAAGGAGTTCGGCATCTGGCAGACGCTGAGCTGGGCCGACCTGCGCGAGCTGGTGGCCGACATCGCCGGCGGACTGCACCAGGCCGGACTGGGCCGAGGCCAGCACATGGTCGTGGTCGGCTCCAACCGGCCGCGGCTGTACGCGACCATGCTGGCGGTGCAGTCGCTGGGAGCCGTTCCGATCCCGCTGTACCAGGATGCCGTGGCCGCCGAGTGCGTGTTCCCGATCAACAACGCCGACGTGTGTTTCGGGTTTGCCGAGGACCAGGAGCAGGTCGACAAGCTGCTCGAGGTCCGCGAGCAATGTCCGCAACTGGCGCACATCTATTTCGACGACCCGCGCGGCCTGCGCAACTACGATGAACCGGGCCTGATGGCGATCGAGGAACTGGTCGCGGCCGGCAAGGTCTACGCCCGCCAGCACGACGACTTCCTGCGCACCCACATCGAGCTGGCGCAGCCGCACGACGTTGCCGCGATGTTCTTCACCTCGGGCACGACCGGCAACCCCAAGGGCGTGGTGCACACCCATGACAGCCTGCTCGACCGGGCCCGGGCCGGCGCCGACTTCGACAAGCTGACCCACGCCGAAGAGGTGCTGGCCTACCTGCCGCCGGCCTGGATCGGGCAGAACATCTTCAGTTACGCGCAGTGGCTGGCCTGCGGTTATGTCGTCAACTGCCCGGAGTCGGCCGAGACCGTGACCATCGACCTCAAGGAGGTCGGCCCCACGTATTATTTTGCGCCGCCACGGGTGTTCGAGGGCTTGCTGACCAGCGTGATGATCCGCATGGAGGACGCCGGCGCGCTCAAGCGCAAGCTGTTCCACGCGGCGATGGCGCTGGCCAAGCGGGTCGGCCCGGATCGCATGGACGGCAAGCCGCTCGGCCTGCTGGACCGCGTGCTGTACGCGCTGGGCGACTGGACGGTCTACGGGCCGCTGCGCAACAACCTGGGCATGAGCCGGGTGCGCGTGGCCTACACGGCGGGCGAGGCGATCGGGCCGGACCTGTTCCAGTTCTACCGCTCCATCGGCATCAACCTCAAGCAGCTCTACGGCTCCACCGAGACCGCGGTGTTCGTCTGCCTGCAGCCGGACAACGCAGCGCGCGCCGATACGGTCGGCCTGCCGATATCCGGTGTCGAGATCAAGGTGGCGGACAACGGCGAGATCCTGGTCAAG
>JBFIDI010000398.1:0-5546 GCA_041581405.1 Burkholderiaceae bacterium | reverse complement strand
GACACCGCTTTTCACGCGTCGCAGCCATGGGTGGCGCAGGCCATCCCGTTGCCGCGCGACATCAGCGCGCAAGGCGTCAAGCGTTATGGCTTCCACGGCCTGTCGTACGAATACATCGCCGGTGTGTTGCCGCGGCACCTGGCTGGCACGGCCGATGGCCGGGTCGTGGTCGCCCATCTGGGCAACGGGGCCAGCATGTGCGCGATGCGCGGCCGCACCAGCGTGGCCAGCACGATGGGGTTCACGGCCCTGGACGGCCTGATGATGGGTACCCGTTGCGGCAGCATCGACCCGGGTGTGGTGCTGCACCTGATGCAGCAGCGCGGCATGAGCGCCAAGGCGATCGAACACATGCTGTACCACGCATCGGGCCTGCTCGGCGTGTCGGGCATCTCCGGCGACATGCGGCTGCTCGAGACCAGCGACGCACCCGAGGCCAGGGCGGCGATCGATCTGTTCGTGTACCGCATCGGCTGCGAACTCGGCGCGCTGGCGGCCACGCTGGGTGGCCTGGACGCGCTGGTCTTCACGGCGGGTATCGGCGAACACAGCGCACGGGTCCGCCAGCGGGTCTGCGAAGCCGCGGCCTGGCTGGGCATCGACGTCGACACGCAGGCCAACCAGTCCCACGCCACCTGTATCAGCATGGCGACCAGCCGCACCTCGGCCTGGGTGATTCCGACCGACGAGGAAAGCATGATTGCCCTGCATACCCGCACGGTCGCGCTGCAGGGGGAGCGCTGAGGCGCACGGAAGAAAATATACTGCGGGGGTCGCGCCCGTAGCGCCCGAAGCGCCCTGGCGCGAGGGCCATGGCGCATGCAAGCCCCGACCATGACGCCCCAGATACCTGATCCGACCCCGCCGGCCCCCGAACGCTGGCGCCTGTCCGTCGCTCCGATGATGGACTGGACGGATCGCCATTGCCGGTATTTCCATCGCCTGCTGACCCGCCGCACGCTGCTGTACACCGAGATGGTGACCACCGGCGCGCTGATCCACGGCGACGTGCCGCGGCATCTGCGATTCAACGCCGAGGAACATCCGGTGGCGCTGCAACTCGGCGGCAGCGAACCGGCCGACCTGGCACAGTGCGCGAAGCTCGGCGAAGACTGGGGCTACGACGAGATCAACCTCAATTGCGGCTGCCCGTCCGAGCGGGTGCAGCGCGGCGCCTTCGGCGCCTGCCTGATGGCCGAACCGCAGCTGGTGGCTGATGGCGTCAAGGCCATGGTCGACGTGGTCACGGTGCCGGTGACGGTCAAGCACCGCATCGGCATCGACAAAAGCGAGGACTACGGCTTCGTGCGCGATTTCGTGGGGCAGGTGAGCGAGGCCGGGTGCGGTGTGTTCATCGTGCATGCGCGTAATGCCTGGCTCAAGGGCCTGTCGCCCAAGGCCAACCGCGAGGTGCCGCCGTTGCGCTACCCAACCGTGCACCGGCTCAAGGCCGACTTCCCGCACCTGGTCTTCGTGCTCAACGGCGGCATCACGACCGAGGCGCAGATCGCCGAGCAGTTGCAGCACCTCGACGGCGTCATGCTGGGCCGCGAGGCCTATCACAACCCCTGGCTGATGGCGGACTGGGACGACCGATTCTTCGGCCAGCCATCACCCGCAGCGGACCGCGACCGGGTCGAGCGGCAGATGGTCGACTACATGGCGCGCGAATCACGCGACCACGGCACGCCATGGAGCTCGATCGCCCGCCACATGCTCGGATTGCGCCATGGCCTGCCGGGCGCACGGCGCTGGCGCCAGGTCTGGAGCGACCACCGCCTGCGCGACGTTGCGCCGCAGGAAGTGATGCGCCTGGCCCATGCGGATACGCGCGCGCTGGCGACGTCGGCGGAAGCGCTGCATGCCTGAGGCGACTCCGCATCATCCGCAGCAGCAACTGGCGTTCACGCTGATCTGGCTGGTGCCGTCCTTGTGGACGGTCAACTACATCGTGGCGCGCATGGCTCCAGGTGTCATCGGGCCCTACCTGCTCGCGCTCGGGCGCTGGGCCATTGCCGGCGCCGTATTGGTGGCCTTGTGCGCGCCGGAACTGTGGCGCGAACGCCGCCATATCGCCGCACACTGGGGCCAGTACCTGGTGCTGGGCGTGCTGGGCATGCTGATCTGCGGGGCCTGGGTCTACCAGGGCGCACGATCGACCGGCGCCATGAACATCGCGCTGATCTACGCCGCCGCGCCGGTCATGATCGCGCTCGGCGCCGGTCTGTGGCTGGGCGAGCCGTTCGGCAAGCGCCAGGCGCTCGGGGTCGCGCTGGCGCTGGCCGGCGTGCTGCACGTGATCGTGCGCGGGCACTGGATGGCGCTGGCCGACATGCAGTTCGTCGCCGGCGACGCATGGGTGCTGGCGGCGACGATCTCCTGGGCCGCCTTTGCGTTGCTGCAGAAGCGCTGGCCCAGCCCGCTGAGCGCCACCGCACGCCTGGCGACCATCTGTGTGTTCGGCGTGGCGACGCTGATCCCGTTCAGCCTCTGGGAACTGACCCAGCCCGACCTGCTGGTGTGGGGGCCCGAAGCACTGTGGCTGGTGCTGGCGGTGGCGGCGATGCCCGGCCTGGGCGCCTACTGGATCTATGGCTGGGCCCAGCGCATCGTCGGCGCGAGCCGGGTGGCCGTGGCCTTGTACCTGGGGCCGCTGTACGCGTCCATCGGCGCCTGGTGGATGCTGGGCGAGCCGCCGGGATGGCACCATCTGGTCGGTGCGATGCTGATCCTGCCGGGTGTGTTCCTGGTGACCGCCGCGCGCGGTCGCTAGGCGACGGCATCGGATCGAGGCGGCGTTCAGGCGGCCGCTTCCAGCCCGTTCTCGAAATGCCGCTTCATCGCGCGGGCGGCGGCCGCCGCGTCACGGGCGAGCAGGGCGTCCATCACCGCCTGGTGTTCGTCCAGCGACTCCTGGATGCGCCCCTGCTTGAGCAGCGAGTGCTGGCGGTTGAGCTTCATGACCTTGCGCAGATCGGTCGACAGTTGCCGGCTCCAGCGGTTGCGCGCAATGTCCAGCAGCCGCATGTGGAACTGCTCGTTCAGGGTGAAGAACGCGGTACGGCCACCCGGCCCTTGCTGCGCCGCCCGCACCAGTTCCTGGTGCATGGCCTGCAGTTCCGCCAGTTCGTCCGCGCTGGCCTGGGTGGCCACCAGGCCGGCCGCGTCGGACTCGAGCAGGGCCAGCACATGGTAGACATCGGCCAGGTCCTGCTCGGAGACCTCGGTCACGTAGGCGCCGCGCCGCACCTTCATCGTCACCAGGCCTTCGGTGGCCAGCACCTTGAGCGCCTCGCGCAGCGGGGTGCGGCTGATGCCGTAGTCCCTGGCGAGCTTGAGTTCGTCGATCCAGCTGCCGGGCGGCAACTCCCGGTTGAAAATGCGCTCACGCAACTGCTCGGCAACCTCCTGGTACAACGCGCGGGGAGCAAGGGATTGGTCGGACGTCATGATGGGGTCCAGGCGATGAATGTCAGTTTGCCGGAAGATTTGTGAATTTATAATTATAAATAACGAGATTCAACCCACACCACTTGCGTCCTGCCGGCCGAGCGCCGTGACAAGCAGGACACTTCAGCCCGGAGGCTCGCCATGAGCAAGAACACACAAGCCCCATCCCGACCGGCGAGCGCCGCCACCCACGACAAGCCGACCCTGGAGCAATGGCAGGCCGCGGCGCGCAAGTCCGCCCCCGGCGGCGACCTCGACGCCCTGAACTGGCACACGCCCGACGGCATCACGGTCAAGCCGCTGTACACCGCCGAGGACGTGCAAGGCCTGGCCCATGCCGATACCTTGCCGGGTTTTGCGCCCTACCTGCGCGGGCCCCAGGCAACGATGTATGCGGTGCGCCCGTGGACGATCCGCCAATACGCCGGTTTCTCGACCGCCGAGGAATCCAATGCCTTCTACCGCAAGGCGCTGGCCGCCGGCGGGCAGGGCGTGTCGGTCGCCTTCGACCTGGCCACGCACCGTGGTTACGACTCCGACCATCCGCGCGTGACCGGCGACGTCGGCAAGGCCGGCGTGGCCATCGACAGCGTCGAGGACATGAAGATCCTGTTCGACCAGATCGACCTGGGCAAGATCAGCGTGTCGATGACGATGAACGGCGCCGTGTTGCCGGTGCTGGCCGGCTACGTGGTGGCGGCGGAAGAGCAGGGCGTGAGCCAGGCGCAACTCAGCGGAACGATCCAGAACGACATCCTCAAGGAGTTCATGGTCCGCAACACCTATATCTACCCGCCGGTGCCGTCGATGCGCATCATCGGCGACATCATGGAATACACCGCGGCCCACATGCCGCGCTTCAATTCGATCAGCATCTCGGGCTACCACATGCAGGAGGCCGGCGCCAACCAGGCGCTGGAACTGGCGTTCACGCTGGCCGACGGCCAGGAATACGTGAAGACCGCGATCGGCAAGGGCATGGACGTCGACGACTTCGCACCCCGGCTGAGCTTCTTCTGGGCCATCGGCATGAACTTCTACCTCGAGGTGGCCAAGATGCGTGCGGCGCGGCTGTTGTGGTGCCGCATCATGCAGGGTTTCGACGCGAAGAACCCCAAGAGCCTGATGCTGCGCACCCATTGCCAGACCTCGGGCTGGTCGCTGACCGAGCAGGACCCGTACAACAACATCGTGCGCACCACGATCGAAGCCATGGCGGCGGTGTTCGGCGGCACGCAAAGCCTGCACACCAACAGCTTCGACGAGGCGATCGCGTTGCCGACCGATTTTTCGAGCCGCATCGCGCGCAACACCCAGCTCATCATCCAGGAAGAGACCCATATCCCGAACGTGATCGACCCCTGGGCCGGCAGCTACATGATGGAGAAGCTGACCCAGGACATGGCGGATGCAGCGTGGAAGATCATCGAAGAAGTGCAGGCCATGGGCGGCATGGTCAAGGCGGTCGACAGCGGCTGGGCCAAGCTCAAGATCGAGGCGGCGGCGGCCGAGAAGCAGGCCCGTATCGATTCCGGCCAGGACGTCATCGTCGGTGTCAACAAGTACCGCCTCCATGCCCATGACGAGATCGAGGCGCGCGACATCGACAATGTCGCGGTGCGCGAGGGCCAGATCCAGCGCCTGAACAAGATCCGGGCCGCACGTGACCCGAAAGCGGTCGACGCCGCCTTGGCGGCCCTGAGTGCGGCGGCCGCCGACGGCACCGGCAATCTGCTCGACCTGTCGATCAAGGCGATCCGGGTGCGGGCGACGGTGGGGGAGGTCAGCGATGCGCTGGAGAAAGCATTCGGCCGCCATCGTGCCGACACGCACAAGGTCAGCGGCGTCTATGCAGCCTCGTATGACACCGGCGCAGATGCGGGAGACGGCATGAAACAGTGGGAAGCCATCAAGGCCGATATCGCGCAATTCGCCGAGCAGCAGGGCCGTCGGCCGCGGGTGATGATTGCCAAACTCGGCCAGGACGGTCATGACCGTGGCGCCAAGGTGGTGGCCACCGCGTTTGCCGACCTGGGCTACGACGTCGACATCGGGCCGCTGTTCCAGACCCCGGAGGAGTGCGCGCGCCAGGCCAT
>JBFIDI010000397.1:0-5561 GCA_041581405.1 Burkholderiaceae bacterium | reverse complement strand
TTCCTGATGATCGGCGGCAACAACTTCCTGGTCATCTACATGGGCCTGGAACTGCTGACCTTGTCGAGCTACGCGCTGGTGGCGCTGCGCCGCGACAACACCATCGCCACCGAAGCGGCGATGAAATATTTCGTGCTCGGCGCCATGGCTTCCGGCTTCCTGCTCTACGGCATGTCGATGCTCTACGGCGCCACCGGTTCGCTCGACGTCAACCAGGTCGCCCAGGCGATTGCCAGCGGCAACATCCGGCACCAGGTGCTGGTGTTCGGCCTGGTGTTCATCGTCGCCGGCCTGGCGTTCAAGCTCGGCGTCGTTCCCTTCCACATGTGGCTGCCCGACGTCTACCAGGGCGCGCCGACCGTCGTCACGCTGCTGATCGGTGCCGCGCCCAAGCTGGCCGCGTTCGCCATCATGATCCGCCTGCTGGTCGAAGGCCTGCTGCCGCTGGCGCTGGACTGGCAGCAGATGCTGGGCGTGCTCGCGGTGGGTTCGCTCCTGGTGGGCAACCTGGCCGCCATCGTGCAGACCAACATCAAGCGCATGCTGGCGTTCTCGACCATCTCGCAGATGGGTTTCGTGCTGCTGGGCATGATGTCCGGCGTGGTCAACGGCAACACCATCTCGTCGGCCGACGCCTATGGTTCGTCGATGTTCTATGTCGTGACCTACGTGCTGACGACGCTGGCGACCTTCGGAATCATCCTGCTGCTCTCGCGCAAGGGTTTCGAGAGCGACGAGATCGCCGACTTCGCCGGCCTGAACCAGCGCAGCCCGCTGTATGCCGCGGTGATGGCGATCTGCATGTTCTCGCTGGCCGGCATTCCGCCGATGGTCGGTTTCTACGCCAAGCTGTCGGTGCTGCAGGCGCTGATCTCGTCCGGCCAGGCGGTCGATATCGGCCTGGCCGTGTTCGCGGTGATGATGTCGCTGATCGGCGCTTTCTATTACCTGCGCGTGGTCAAGCTGATGTATTTCGACGCCCCGGCGCAGACGGCGGCCATCGAGGCCCCGGCCGACGTGCGCATCGTGCTGGGCATCAACGGTGCACTGGTGCTGTTGCTCGGCATCGTGCCCGGCGGCCTGATGACCCTGTGCGCCAGCGCATTGGCCAGCATGATGGCGGGTTGACCGCCGCCGACCCCGTTGGCACCACAACAACCGACCACCGGCCCGCAGGCGGAAACGCCGCAGGACGATCCGCATCTGGTCGAACACACGGTACAGCGCGAGCAGCTGCTGCACGGCCATTTCCTGCGTGTGCGCCGCGACACGGTGCGGCTGCCCGACGGCGGCGAAGCGACACGCGAATACGTGTTGCATCCCGGCGCCGTCGTGATCGTGCCCCTGCTTACCGGCGCCGATGGCGCGTTGCGCGTGGTGCTGGAGCGGCAATACCGGCATCCCATCGGCCAGGTGATCCTGGAGTTCCCGGCCGGCAAACGCGACGGCCAGGAAGACCTGCTGCTGTGCGCCCGGCGCGAGCTGCGCGAAGAGACCGGTTATCGCGCGCGCGAATGGGCCCATGCCGGCGTCATGCATCCGGTGGCCGCCTACTCCGACGAATTCATCGACATCTGGTTCGCCCGCGACCTGACGCTGGGTGAGCGCCATCTCGATCCGGGAGAGTTCCTCGACGTGACCACGGCCACCGTGCCGGAGCTGCTGCAGTATTGCCGCGACGGCCGCATCACCGATGCCAAGACGCTGACCGGCGCCTTGTGGTTGCAGAACCTGCTCTCCGGCGCATGGACTCTCGACTGGCAGGCTGACACCGATTCGACCGCTGCCGGATAATCGATGCATCATGAAAGTGCTCGATCTTCAATGCGCGCAGCAACACGGCTTTGAAGGCTGGTTCGGGTCCGAGGACGATTTCACCAGCCAGCTCGCGCGTGGCCTGGTGACATGCCCGATGTGCGGCGACACCGCCATCACCAAGAAACTCAGCGCGCCGCGGCTGAACCTGGGTCACCATCGTGGCCCGTCGGCTGCCGCCGAGCAGCCGCAACAGGCTGCCAAACAAGACGTCGTCGCCACCAACGATAGCCACGCCGCACTGCAGGCTGCCTGGCTCGGCATGGCCCGGCGCATCCTGGCCAACACCGACGACGTCGGCGACCGCTTTGCCGAAGAGGCGCGCAGGATCCACTACGGCGAAGTGCCGCAGCGCGGCATCCGCGGCAAGGCATCGGCCGAAGAATCCGAGGCGCTGGCCGAGGAGGGCATCGAGGTGATGCAGATTGCATTGCCGGATGTACTCAAGGGCCCGGTGCAGTAGTTGCGCAAAGCAGGACCAAGGCCGTGATGGACGGTTATTGCCGCTGGGTTGTCGCGGTCGACGGACCGGCGGGTATGGCCTTGAGCATGCCAAAACCCTGATCCAGGATGTTCCGCGCCAGTTGTCGGTAGCCACTGGCGTTCGGATGAATACCATCGCTCGACATGTTCGCCTTGGTGTCCAGCACGCCGACGAATGCATGGGGCAGGACCATGACACCTTCGCGGTTTTCGATTTCCTTGCTTGCCGCCAGCATCGCCCGGACTGACGGCGGTAGCGACGCCGCGACGCCTTCGAGGCTGAGAAGCGCCACCAATACGTCGGCCTGTCGGAATCCGTCGACGATGGCGAGCAAATTCCTCGCGGTCTCGATCGGGTCTACCCCCTGGAGCGCATCGTTTGCGCCAAGCGTGATGAACACGACTCTCGGCCGAAGCGTCAAGACCTCGGGTAGTCGGGACATGGCGAGCCTGGTGGTGCTGCCGCTGATGCCCAGGTTGCAGATGGGTTTGCCGAAGAAGGCGGACAGTTGTGCCGGATAGGCGTCTTCCCGACTGGCTCCAAGGCCCTCGGTCAGGCTGTCACCGAATGCGATGAATTCGCAGCGCTCCGGTAGTGCGTCCACGGGGACCGGCGCAGGTTCCACAGGGCGGCCCTGCGTCAAGACGGGTGGTGTATACGCGACGAGCGGCACATGAACCCTGTTGTACGTGGTCTTGCGTCCCGGTGCCTCGGCGTACACCTCTCCGAGGCCTTCCCGAATGAAACTCTGCCAGGCGGTCTGGCGAAACGGGCTGAAATAGACCTTGGCGTCGCCGACGGTGACCGGTGCACCGTCGAACGATTCCGTTCGCAACGCCTTGAACGTATAGGTCGCCACTTTCGGCTCGCATGAAAACAGCTGGACGTAGAAGACCATGGGCCGGGTGATGGTCTCGCCGATCGGGGGCGCATTGCACACATGCCAGACACATTGATTGGGTCTGGCCGGCGGGTGCAGCCTGTCGGCGGGAACCTGATTCTTGCACTCGTCGGTGTAGACCACGGTTCCGGCGCCAGATTCGATGATCTCGCCGCGATAACCAAAGACCTCACCCGAAAAAACCGGCCTGCCGGATTCCAGTCGAACCACGGTGGCGGTCTCCTTCGCGCGCCGGATCCTGCTTTGGCCGTTGTCGGACGGCATGACGTCGTATTCCAGCGTGCTTTCCCATACGGCTCCGACGCCGGGTACCCGCGTATCGGCGATGTCTGGCCGAGTGAGTTCCGACTGGTGCAGCCTGTCATCGGCTTGGACGAGCGCCCAAGCGGGAATGGCGGCCGCGAGCACCGCCACGGCGCGCAAGCGCGACGAAGGACGAAGGAGGCGGGACAGGCGCGGCATGCAGGACCCTTTCCAGGTGCGTGCATTACGGATAAGGCTGCCCCGAATGTGTGGCAAGCGCTGCCCCGTGTCGCCCCCCCTTCGGGGGATGACACCCGACCGGCTACCGCGGGTTCAGCTCGGTCGGGCCAGGCGACGGGCGCCTGTCCGTTGCTGCCTCACGCCGCAAACTGCAACTCCGCCAGCCGCGCATACACCCCGCCGCGCGCCACCAGCTCCGCGTGTGTGCCTTGTTCCACCAGCCGCGCCTGATCGAGCACGACGATGCGGTCGGCCTTTTGCACCGTTGCCAGCCGGTGCGCGATCACCAGCGTGGTGCGGCCTTCCATCGCGGACTCGAGCGCCGCCTGCACCATGCGTTCGCTCTCGGCGTCCAGCGCGCTGGTGGCCTCGTCGAGCAGCAGCAGCGGCGGGTTCTTGAGCATGGCGCGGGCGATCGCGATGCGCTGGCGCTGGCCGCCGCTCAGGCGCACGCCGCGTTCGCCCAGGAAGGTCGCGTAGCCCTCGGGCAGGCGGCCGATGAACTCGTCGGCGAAGGCGGCACGCGCCGCGGCCCTGACTTCGTCGTCGCTGGCGCCGGGCTTGCCGTAGCGGATGTTCTCCATCGCGTTGGCCGAGAAGATCACGGCGTCCTGCGGCACGATGCCGATGTGCTGGCGCAGGTCGTCCAGTGCCAGTTCGCGCGTGGGCACGCCATTGAGCGCGATCGATCCCGATTGCGGGTCGTAGAAACGCAGCAGCAGCTGGAACACCGTGCTCTTGCCGGCGCCGCTGGGCCCGACCAGGGCCACGGTCTCGCCCGGCGCCACTGCGAGCGAGAAATCGTGCAGCGCCGGATGGTCCGGGCGTGACGGATAGCTGAACTGCACATGGTCGAACACCACGCTGCTGCCGGCGGACTGGTCCTGCACCGAGCGCGGTTGCGCCGGCGTGCGGATCGGCGAATGGCTGTCCAGCAGTTCCATCAGGCGTTCGGTCGCACCGGCGGCGCGCAGCAGGTCGCCGTAGACCTCGCCCAGCACCGCGAAGGCACTGGCCAGGATGATGACGTAGACCACGGTCTGTCCGAGGTGGCCGGCGCTGATGCGCCCGGCCATCACGGCCTGCGTGCCCTGGTACAGGCCCCACAACAAGGCGGCGGAGGTGGCGATGATGATGAAGGCCACCAGCACCGAACGTGCACGCGAGCGCCGCACCGCGGTGTGGAAGGCGTTGTCGGTGGACGCGTCGAAACGCTTCGCCTCGCGCGATTCGGCGACATAACTCTGCACCACCGGGATCGCATTGAGCACCTCGGCGGCGATCGCGCTCGAGTCGGCGACCCGGTCCTGGCTGGCGCGCGAGAGCTTGCGCACGCGGCGCCCGAACCACAGGCTGGGCAACACGATGACGACCAGGATGCCCAGCACCTGGATCATCACCGTGGGGTTGGTCCAGATCAGCATCAACAAGGCGCCGATGCCCATCACCGTGTTGCGCAGCCCCATGCTCAGCGACGAGCCGACGACGGTCTGCACCAGCGTGGTGTCGACGGTCAGCCGGCTGAGCACCTCGCCGGTCTGCGTGGTCTCGAAGAACTCCGGGCTCTGGCGCAACACATGCTTGTAGACCGCGTTGCGCAGGTCGGCGGTGATGCGTTCGCCCAGCCAGCTCACCATGTAGAAACGCGCGGCCGAGAACAGGCCCAGCGCGACCGCGACCAGGAACAGGTCGAAGAAATGCGCGCGCAGGGCCATCACCCGCATGCCCGGGTCCGCCGACAGGCTGTCCGCACCGACCAGGCCGCCGTCGATCAGGCTGCGCAGCGCCAGCGGGTACACCAGCGTCGTCACCGCGGCCATGACCAGGAACAGGCCGGCGAGCAGGATGCGGCCGCGGTAGGGCCGCAGGAAAGGCGCC
>JBFIDI010000396.1:0-5572 GCA_041581405.1 Burkholderiaceae bacterium | reverse complement strand
GCGGCGCTCGGCGATCTCGTCGGCCATGCGCATCGCGTCGGCGCGATCGGCGTACAGCATGGACGCGGCGGCGGCGCCGGCCTTGCGCTTGCTCTTGGGTTGGGCCGCCCAGCCGCTGGACAGGCCCAGCGCCAGCGCGATGCACAGGATCAAAGGAAAACGGGCTCGGGCGTGGGACATCAGCGTGGCCATGGTAACTGCCTGAATTCTCGCCGCAATGCGGCCAGGCTCGCGCCGTCCGGGCCCTGGGGGGCGTAACGCATCGCCTCCAGGCGCAGCAACCAGCGGCCGATCGCCTGCACGCGGGCGTCGTCCGGCCCCCAGCGCTGGCGCAGCAGATCGGCCATGGCACGCGGCGGCATGTTCGGGGTCAGCGGGGCGTCGTCTTCGGCGGCGAGCCGGCGGCGCGCATCGCGCAGCAGGCGCAGCCACGGGTCGTGCCGGCTGCGCTCCCACAAGGTCCACGCGGCGCCGAGCAGGCTGGACACCACGATCAGCACCAGCAGCACGTAACCGAGATCCTCCCAGCTGGGGGACTCGAAACCGATGTCCTTGAGCAGGTTGAGTTGCGTGGCCTGGCTGTAGTTCAGCACCCACTGGTTCCAGCGGTTGTTGACCGCCTCCCAGGCCGCGCGCAGGTTGGACCAGATGGCCGGATTGACCGCCTCCATGGCACTGGCAATCGCGTTGCGGGGTGCGGTCAGGCGCTGCAGCGAGCCGATGCGCCCGGGCGAGACCGCCGCGGTCGGGTCGACCCGCACCCAGCCGCGGCCGGCCAGCCAGACCTCGGCCCAGGCATGGGCGTCGCTCTGGCGCAAGGTCCAGTACCCATCCAGCGGATTGATCTCGCCGCCCTGGTAGCCGGTGACGATACGGGCCGGGATGTCGAGCGCCCGCATCACGATCACGAACGACGATGCGATGTGCTCGCAGAATCCGGTACGCCGGTCGAACCAGAATTCGTCGGCGGTGTCGGTGCCATAGACCCCCGGCTCCAGCGTGTAGGTGTAGCCTCCGGTGCGCAGGTGCTGCAACACGGCTTCGATCAGCTGAGGCGCGTCGCCGGCCTGCTGCGCATCGCGGCGCAACTCCGTGGCCCACTGCATGGTGCGGGGATTGAGGCCGGGCGGCAGCTCCAGGTAGTCCTGCAAGGCGGCGGTGCGCCGCAACGGGCCGGCGCTGTAGTCGGTGTGGCTGCGCGCCGAATACCGCAGCAGCTCGGCCACCGGCCGGTCCGCCAGCCATTGCAGCTGGCGCGACATGCGCAGTTCCATGCCCTTGACCTCGGGCGGGTCCGCCGCCGCGTCGAGCACGAAGATCCAGGGCCGGTTGTGGGGCTCGAGCGTCACCTGGTAACGCACCGCCTCCCCGCGCACCTGCAGCTCCGGCGCGTCGCGCATGCGCTCGGGAAAACGCGATCGCAGCGGCAGCCATTGCCGGCCCTGCTGGGTCGACAACACCGGGCCCCGGAAATACAGCGCGCTCTGGCGCGGCACCGGATCGTCGAAGCGCACCCGCAACGCGATGCTGTCGTCTAGGGCCAGTTCGGCGATGGAGCCGACCTCCATCGTCGCGGACAGGCCGCTGCGCCCGCTCATGGCATCGCCCGGCATGCCCCACAGCGGGGCCAGGCGCGGAAACAGCATGAACAGCACCAGCATGATGGGCGCGCCCAGCGCGGCCATCGTCAGCGCGGTCGCCGCTGCCTCGCGCAGCGGCGGCTTGCCCACCGGCATGTGGGTGTTGACCAGCGCCGTCAGCAGGCCCATCAGCGCGACCAGCATCGCAGCGGCCGTGGCCAGCGACTGCGAGAAGAAGAAGTTGGTCAGCATCGTGAAGAAGGCGAGGAAGAACACGACGAAGGCGTCGCGGCGCGCGCGCAGCTCCAGCGTCTTGAGCGTCAGCAACACGACCAGCAGCGTCACGCCCGCGTCGCGCCCGAGCACGGTGCGGTGGGTGAGCAAGGTCGCGGCGATCGTTAGCACCAGCAGTCCGAGCAGCCACCAGCGCGAGGGCAGCGGCCGCGCCTGCCAGGCCAGCACGCCGCGCCAGGTCAGCACCGCCAGCGCGAGCGCCGAACACCACAGCGGCAGCCGGCCCAGTTGCGGTACCAGCACCCAGGCGATGACCAGCAGCAGGAACAAGGTGTCGCGGGTGTCCCGCGGCAGGTGGCGCAAGCGCTCGAGCATCGTGTCAACGCTCCCGGCCGTCGTGGTGCGGGGCGGCCGCGTCGACCGTGCCATGGACCGCCAGCGCCTCCAGGCAGCGCCGCTTGTGCGCCTCGCCGCTGGCCGGTGCGATCTCGCGCGTGCCCAGCCGCAGGCCGTATTCCAGGTCCTGCTTGTCGGCGGCCAGCACCCAGGCACACAGGCGCGAGATCGCGTGTTCGAGCGGCGCTCCGGCCGCCGACGGAGCGGCGGCAACACCGGTGTTGGCCAGATCCAGCCACAAGGTGTGGCGCTGCGCCTGGTGGGTGTCGCGACTCACCAGCTCGTCGGCCTTGGCCAGCTTTTTCCACACCACCAGCTTGAGCGGGTCGCCGCGCTGGTAGCTGCGCACGCCGTCGAACTCGCCGCTGGCCCGTGCCATGCGGGCCGCGGCCGCGCCGCCGGAGCGGGGCTCGCCTTCGGGCAGCGGCGGTGGCCAGGTTTCCGGCGCGGGGTAGACCAGCACCCGGGACGCCGGACGCCAGATGGTCCAGACCCGGAACGTGCCCAGCGGAAACCGGGTCTCGGCGGTGAGGGTCGGAATCGGCTGCAGGCCGCGGCGCGACGGCTTGAAGGCCACATGCACCGTCGCGCGGCCCTGGCCCGGCACGTCGGTCCAGATCCAGTGCCCGCTGCCCAGCACGCTCAGGCCGATGCCGTGGCGCACCCGCTTGCGCGTGCTGACCAGGTCGATGCTGATCGTGGTGTTGCTGCCCATGAAGCCGGGGTCGACCGGTTGCAGCTGCAGCGTCAGGCCGCGCAGGGTCCCGTGGCACAGGTGCATGCCGACCAGGGCGCTGCCGGCGAGCAGGAAGGTCAGCAGGTAACCCAGGTTGAGCTGGTAGTTGATCGAGCCCACCAGCAGCACCAGCAGCGTGGCCGCGAGCATGAAGCCCGGCCGGGTCGGCAGGATGTAGACGTTGCGCTGGGTCAGCAGCGTGACGTCGCGCCGCGGCAGGCGCGACGTGAACCATTGGCGGAACCGGGCGCGGGCATGGGCGAACGGGCTTCGCAACGGATGGGGCAGGGGGTGCGCCAGGTCCATGGCGGTGGATCGTCCTTCTTCTCAGGCCAGCGGCACCGACTGCACCATGGCGCGCACCTGCTCCACCGCGCCACGGCCGGCATCACCGACCGGGACCAGCCGGTGACCGATCGACTGCGGCAGGATGGCCTGCACGTCGTCGGGCGCCACGTAGTCGCGGCCGCTGAGCAGCGCCTGCGCTTTGGCGGCGCGGATCACCGCGATGCCGGCCCGCGGGCTCAGGCCTTGCAGGAACCACTGGCCGGAGCGGGTTGCGGCGATCAGGTCCTGCACGTAGTCGAGCAGGGGCTCCGATGCATGCACCTGCAGCACCCGCTGCTGCGCATCGAGCAGGTCCTGGGGCGACATCAGCTGGTCCATCGAGGCGACCAGGTCGCGCCGGTCTTGGCCGGTCAGCAGGCCGCGTTCGGCGGCGCGGTCTGGGTAACCCAGCGAGATACGCATCAGGAAACGGTCGAGTTGCGACTCGGGCAGGGCATAGGTGCCCAGCTGGTCGTGCGGGTTCTGCGTCGCGATGACGAAAAACGGCACCGGCAGGCTGCGCGTCTCGCCTTCGGCTGTCACCTGTTTTTCCTCCATGGCCTCGAGCAGCGCGCTCTGGGTCTTGGGGCTGGCGCGGTTGATCTCGTCGGCCAGCAGCACCTGCGCGAAGATCGGGCCGGGATGGAACACGAAACTTTCCTTGCCGCGTTCGTAGATCGATACCCCCGACAGGTCGCTGGGCATCAGGTCCGAGGTGAACTGCACGCGCGAGAAGTGCAGGCCGAAGCTGCGGGCCAGCGCATGGGCCAGCGTGGTCTTGCCGACGCCGGGGACGTCCTCGATCAGCAGGTGACCGCCGGCCAGCAGGCAGGCCACGCAGTCCTGGATCTGCGCCGATTTGCCGACGATGACCGTGTTAAGCTGACGCAGTACCTGTTCCAGTTTTTCTTGTGGATGCATGGCATGACGTTACCCGAAAATCGCGACCGGACTTCGATGCCATGAACAAGACCGGATACTTCACCCATCCGAGCTGCCGCCAGCATGAAATGGGTCGCGGGCATCCTGAATGCCCGGAGCGGCTCGATGCGATCGAAGACCGCCTGCTCATCTCGGGCCTCGATGTCGCGCTGGAACGGCGCGAAGCGCCGGCCGCGCCGCTGGCCGACATCGAACTGGCCCACGACCGGATGTTCGTCGCGTCCCTGCGCGGCCTGACCGACGAGTTGCGCGACGAGATCGACGCCGGGGGGCCGCAACATGCCCAGGTCGACCCGGATACCGCCATCAACGTGTTCACCTGGGACGCGGCGCTCAATGCCGCCGGCGCCGCCATTGCCGCCACCGACGCGGTCATGGCGGGCGAACTCGAAAATGCGTTCTGCGCCGTGCGCCCGCCCGGCCACCATGCCTGCCGCAGCCAGGCCATGGGCTTCTGCTTCTTCAACAACGTGGCCGTGGCGGCCAAGTATGCGCTGCAGCGCCACGGGCTCAAGCGGGTGGCCATCGTCGACTTCGACGTGCACCATGGCAACGGAACCGAAGACATCGTGGCCGGCGATCCGCGCATCCTGATGGTCAGTTTCTACCAGCATCCGTTTTATCCCCATGGCGGCTCGAAATCGAACGCGGGCAACCTGGTCAACCTGCCGGTGCCGGCCTATACCAAGGGCCCGGAAGTGCGCGAGCTGGTCGAACATGGCTGGATTCCGCGGCTCGAGGAGCACCGGCCCGAGATGATCTTCATCAGCGCCGGCTTCGACGCCCATCGCGAGGACGACATGGGCCAGATGGGCCTGGTCGAGCAGGACTACGCCTGGATCACCCAGCGCGTCAAGGACGTGGCCCGGCGCCATGCCCGCGGCCGCATCGTGTCCTGCCTGGAAGGGGGCTACAACCTCAGTGCGCTGGGTCGCAGCGTCGAGGCCCATCTGCGGGTGCTGGCGGACGTCTGAAGCTTCTGGCCCGTCACTGTCTCGTCACGCGGATGGAAACTGGGAGATGCTCCCACCGCAGTCGTAGTGCGGGTGTGCCGGGGGACGCGTCGAAGACCGGCGCATTGCCTGCTCGACCAAGGTAGGCGAACAACGCCGGTGGGATCAGGCCGGCGGGGTACTCTGCTCCGCGAATGTCCCCCGCGACGGGCTGCGCCCGCCGCTCCTCCTTAATTTCGCTACGCAGAGCACCCCACCGTCCTGATCCCGCGACATTGCCTGCTCACCGAGAACCACGACCGCCGCCCACTTCGATTGGCCCACCACAGGCGTCACGCCGAAATAGGCAAGGTGAGGTGTTGCACCAAGGCAATCGAATACCGATCAGGCGAACAACGCCGGTG
>JBFIDI010000395.1:0-5573 GCA_041581405.1 Burkholderiaceae bacterium | reverse complement strand
GCCCGCACGTATCGCCGGCGTACAAGACCATCCTGCAGGACGTGGCCGGCATCGAGGTGCTGGATCCGCGCACGGTGCGGTACCGCTTCCGCCAGCCGAACCGGGAATTGCCGCTGACCGTGGGCGGTCTGCCGGTGTTCAGCCGCAAGTGGGGCATGGAGAACGGCCAGGCCAAGCCTTTCGACAAGGTGGTGATGGATATACCGATCGGTAGCGGGCCGTACCGGATCGGCCCGGTCACGTTCGGCAAGGACATCACCTACGTGCGCGATCCCGACTACTGGGCGCGCGACCTGAACGTGCGCCGCGGCACTGCCAACTTCGATCGCATCACGGTCAAGATCTACAAGGACAACACCGCGCGGCTGGAAGCGCTCAAGGCCGGGGAGTTCGACCTGATGCGTTTCTTCTCGGCCGGCGACTGGGCGCGCCGCGTCACCGGCAAGCGGTTCGACTCGGGGGAACTGGTCAAGGCCGAGTTCCGGCACAGCCTTCCCTCGGGGTTCCAGAGTTACGTGCTCAACCTGCGCCGGCCCAAGTTGCAGGACATCCGGGTACGGCAGGCGCTCGGCCTGGCGTTCGACTACGAGTGGATGAACCGCCAGATGTTCTACAACTCCTACCAGCGGGTCAACGGCCTGTTCGGCAACACCGAGTGCCAGGCCACCGACACGCCCTCGAGCGAGGAACTCGCGCTGCTCGAGCCCTGGCGCGGCAAGCTGCCTGATGCGGTGTTCGGCCCGATGACGGTGCCGCCGCGCACCGATGGCGATTCCTCGCTGCGGGGCAACCTGCGCAAGGCCAAGGCCTTGCTCAACGCGGCCGGCTGGTCGGTCAGCGACGGCAGGTTGCGCAATGCCAAGGGTGAACCGCTGGTGATCGAATACCTCGACAGCAATGAAGGCGGTGCCCGCGTGGTCACGCCCTGGGCGCGCAACCTGGAGAAGATCGGCGTCACGCTGGTGTTCCGTCCGGTCGACTTCGCGCTGTACCAGCAGCGGCTGCAGAAGTTCGACTTCGACATCACGACGCTGGCCTACCAGGGCACACACAACCCGGGGCAGGAATATGCCGACCTGTTCGGCAGCAAGGCCGCCGACATCGAGGACTCGGGCAATGTGACCGGCATCAAGAGTCCGGCCGTCGACGCCCTGGTGGACCGCATGACCCGCGCCCGCAGCAAGGCCGAATTCCTGCCCGCCTGCCGTGCGCTCGAGCGTGTCATCGCGCACAGCCACATCCTGATTCCGCAGTGGTTCGCCAGCACCCACCGCATTGCCTACAACGCCTGGCGCCTGGCGCGACCGGCGCAGATGCCGCCGTATGCCCAGGGCGAAGGCTGGGCCATCGACACCTGGTGGGCGAACAAGCCGTGAGCCATCGACCATGACCGCCTACATCCTCAAGCGCCTGCTGCTGATGGTGCCCACCTTGCTCGGTGTGCTGACGATCACCTTCATCGTGATCCAGTTCGTACCGGGCGGGCCGGTCGAGCAATACCTGGCCGAGGCCAAAGCCGGAGCCATTGCGGGTGGCAGTGCCGAAAGCGGGGGGTTGGCCTACCGCGGAGCACAAGGCGTGGACAGCCAGCGGCTGGAGCAGATCAAGGCCTTGTACGGCTTCGACAAGCCGCCCCTGGAGCGTTTCGTCGACATGCTCAAGCGGTTCGCCCGCTTCGATCTGGGCCGCAGCTTCTTCCAGAACAAGGACGTGGGCGAGCTGATCATCGAGAAGCTGCCGGTGTCGATCACGCTCGGGCTGTGGACCTTCTTCATCAGCTACGGCATTGCGGTGCCCCTGGGCGTGGCCAAGGCGGTGCGCGCCGGCTCGCGCTTCGATTTCGTCACCACGCTGATCGTGCTCGTGGGTTACGCCATTCCCGGCTTCGTGCTGGGCGTGGCCCTGCTGGTGGTGTTCGGCGGGCAGTTGCAGTGGTTTCCGCTGCGCGGGCTCACGTCGAGCAACTGGGAGGAGCTCTCGTGGAGCGCACGCATCGTCGACTACCTGTGGCACATCACGATGCCGGTCACCGCCATGGTGCTGGGCAGCTTCGCCGTCACCGCGATGCTGACCAAGAACGCCTTCCTGGAGGAGATCCGCAAGCAATACGTGGTCACGGCGCGGGCCAAGGGCCTGAGCGAGAAGCAGGTGTTGTGGAAACACGTGTTCCGCAACGCCTTGATTCCCATCATCACCGGTTTTCCGGCGGCCTTCATCGGCGCGTTCTTCACCGGTGCGCTGCTGATCGAGACCTTGTTCTCGCTCGACGGACTGGGTCTGCTCAGTTACGAGAGCGTGATCCGGCGCGACTATCCGGTGGTGCTGGGCACGCTGTTCCTGTTCACGCTGATCGGCCTGGTGACCAAGCTGATCTCCGACCTGTGTTATGTCTGGGTCGACCCGCGGGTCAAGTTCGATTGATGAAAGACACCCCCCGTCTGTACGGTCGCACTTCGTGTCGACCGTCCGAACCCCCCACTGGGGGGCGGGCCGGCCGCTTCGGAGCGGCCGTGCGCGGCGGCCCCTGGACGGGGCGGCTCCGTGGCCGATCGACGTTGCATGCCCAGTGGCTGACGCGCAGCGTCATGGAATACTGACACGATGCAGTCGACCACCCGCGTCCCCAGCCATTCCCCCGCGCGCCGTGCCTGGACCCGGTTTCGCCGCAACCGGCTCGGCTACTGGAGCCTGGTCGCGTTCTGCGCGATGGCGGTGCTGAGCCTGTTCGCGGAGCTGATCTCCAACGACCGGCCGCTGCTGGTGCGTTACGAGGGGCAGTATTACTTCCCGCTGGTGCAGGACTACCCGGAGACCACCTTCGGCGGCGATTTCCTGACCGCCACTGACTACCTCGATCCGTTCATCCGCGAGCGCCTGGCGCAGGACGGCAACTGGGCCGTGTTCCCGCTCAACCGCTACGGCCCGAAGACGCTGAACTATTTCGCCGCCAACCCGAATCCGTCGGCGCCCACGCGCGAGAACTGGCTCGGCACCGACGACCGCGGTCGCGACCTGCTGGCGCAATTGATCTACGGCTTCCGGGTCAGCGTGTTTTTCGCGCTGGCGCTGACCGTGACCGGGGTCGCGCTGGGCGTTCTGGCCGGCGCTCTGCAGGGCTTCTTCGGCGGCAAGATCGACCTGGCGTTTCAGCGTTTCATCGAGATCTGGGGCGCAATGCCCGAGTTGTACCTGCTGATCATCTTCAGCGCCATCTTCGCGCCGAGCCTGGCGCTGTTGCTGGTGCTGCTGAGCCTGTTCGGGTGGATGGGGCTGTCGGACTACGTGCGCGCCGAATTCCTGCGCAACCGCCAGCTCGACTATGTGCGGGCCGCCCGTGCGTTGGGTGTGGGCAACTGGCAGATCATCGTGCGCCACATCCTGCCCAACAGCCTGACGCCGGTGGTCACCTTCCTGCCGTTTCGCATGAGCGGCGCCATCCTGGCGCTGACCTCGCTCGACTTCCTGGGCCTGGGCGTGCCACCAGGAACGCCGTCGCTGGGCGAACTGCTGTCGCAGGGCAAGAACAACATCGACGCCTGGTGGATCTCGCTGTCGACCTTCGCCGTGCTGGTGTTGACGCTGCTGCTGCTGACCTTCATGGGGGACGCCTTGCGCGACGCGCTCGACCCGCGCAAGGCCGACGCGCCGCCGGTGCCGGAGACGCAGCCATGACCGCGCTGCTCGACGTCACCGGCCTGCGCGTGGCCTTCGGCGGCAACGAGGTCGTCAAGGGCATCGATTTCTCCATCGCCGCCGGCGAGAAACTCGCGCTGGTGGGGGAGTCCGGTTCGGGCAAGACGGTCACGGCGCTGAGCCTGCTCGGCCTGGCGACCAACGCCCATTGCCGGGGCGAGGCCCATTTTGCGCTGGACACCGGTCCGGTCGACCTGCTGGCCTTGCCCGAACCCGACCTGCGCGCGATCCGCGGGCGCGACATCGCGATGATCTTCCAGGAGCCGATGACGGCGCTCAATCCGCTGTTCCCGGTCGGCAACCAGATCGCCGAGGTGTTGCAGCTCAAGCAAGGCCTGGACAAGGCCGCCTGCGCCCGGGCGGTGGTCGACCTGCTGGCCAGCACCGGCATTCCCGAGCCGGCGCGCCGCGCCCAGGCCTTCCCGCACCAGCTCTCGGGCGGGCAGCGCCAGCGCGCGATGATCGCGATGGCACTGGCCTGCAAGCCTCGCCTGCTGCTGGCCGACGAACCGACCACCGCGCTGGACGTGACGGTGCGCACCCAGATCCTGGAATTGCTGGCCGAGCTGCAGCGCGAATACGGCATGGCCGTGCTGATGATCACGCACGACCTGAACCTGGTGCGCAAGTTCGCCGACCGGGTCGCGGTGATGGAAAACGGTGCGCTGGTCGAGCACGGCGTGGTTGGCGAGGTGTTCGCCAGCCCGCAACATGCCTACACCCGCAAGCTGATCGACAGCCGGCCCAGACGCGATGTCGACGAAGTCGCCGCCGATGCCGCGCCCGCCGGCCCGCCCTTGCTCGAGGCCGCCGACGTGTCGGTGGCGTATCCGGTGCCGGTGCCCGGACTGCGCGGCTGGTTCCGCAAGGGCAGCTTCGTCGCCGTGAAGGGGGCCTCGTTCACGATCACGCCGGGTCGCACCCTGGGCGTGATCGGCGAGTCCGGCTCGGGCAAATCCACGCTGGCACTGGCGGCGCTGGGCTTGCAGCCCTTCGACGGCGAACTGCGGGTCACCGGCCAGCCCTGGGGGCGCGACAAGGCGCAGGACAAGTCCTTGCGGCGCAACGTGCAGGTGGTGTTCCAGGATCCGTTTTCGTCGTTGTCGCCGCGCATGACGGTCGAGGAGATCGTCGGCGAGGGCTTGCTGGTGCACCAGCCGGCGTTGACGCGGTCCGAGCGGCAACAGCGGGTGCTGCAGGCGCTGGCCGAGGTCGGGCTGGACGAGCGGCAGTTCCCCAATCTGCTGAGCCGCTACCCGCACGAGTTCTCGGGTGGACAGCGCCAGCGGCTGGCCGTGGCCCGGGCGCTGATCGTCGAGCCGCAGCTGCTGGTGCTCGACGAGCCCACCAGCGCCCTGGACGTGACGATCCAGCAGCAGGTGTTGCGCCTGCTGCAGTCGCTGCAGCGCCGGCGCCAGCTCAGCTACCTGCTGATCACCCACGACGTCGACGTCATCCGGGCCATGGCGCACGACGTGCTGGTCATGAAGGATGGCGAGATCGTCGAGGCCGGCCCGCTGGCGCAGGTGCTCGACGCCCCGCATCACCCCTATACCCGGGCCCTGGTGGCATCCGTGGCTTGACGCCGGGACGGGCCGGGCGTTGCGTCCATGACGCGGCCCGGGACGCAATTTCATGTTGCTTTCCCGCGTAAACAGGGGGGAAAGGGGTGGTAACGCGCAATATTTTGCAGTAGAATCCTCGCTTCACGACCAAACGGGCGGGTTTTCACCGCCCGTTTTTTTTGGTCGGGCAGATTGTGGTTCCGGGAACACTGATTGGGGATGTGGATCGAATGGCATTGCAGCAGCTTGTCGAGCAGACGGTAACCGGGTTGGGTTACGAGCTGGTCGAGATCGAGCGGCTGGCAGGTGGCCTTT
>JBFIDI010000394.1:0-5581 GCA_041581405.1 Burkholderiaceae bacterium | reverse complement strand
TCCATGATGAGATAGAAGAAAGCGCCGAGCGAGGCAATCCGGCCGAGGTCGAAAAAGATCGCCAGCGCGGAGGCCATGACCACCGTGTAGATCAGGGTGTGGCGCTGGATCGACCCGGACATGCCGAAATGGCTGTGCGGAATCATCTTCATATCCGTGAGCATCGCCAGCATGCGCGAAACCGCAAAGACACTGGCCAGGACGCCGGAGGCAGTGGCAACCGCAGCCAGGACGACGGTCAGATAGAAGCCGGTTTTTCCCAAAGCAGGTTCAGCCGCCTCCGCAAGTGAATAATCTCGCGCGGCAACGATCTGGTCGATGGTCAAGCTCGCACCGACGCCAAAAGCCACCAGCAGGTAGACAACGACACACAGTGCAATCGAGATCATGATCGCCCGACCCACGTTGCGATGGGGATCTGTGACCTCGGCCCCGCTATTGGTAATCGTCGTGAATCCCTTGAATGCCAGAATCGCCAAAGCTACGGAGGCGACAAATCCGGTGACGCTGTACGTCTGCCCTGCTTGCGAGGCTGCTGCAAACTGAAAACCACTGGACCAGAGCGCCGCGATGCCGAACAGCCCAATCCCGGCGACTTTCAGCGTCGCCATGACGAGCGAAAGGAGACCGACCGAGCGGTTGCCCGCGATGTTGACGAGAAAGGCGAAGACGAGGACGCCGACTGCGATGGCAGGCACCAGCGGTCCGCCCTCGATATCGAAAGGCCGAAGCACGTAGGCAGCAAACGTTCGCGCCACCAGGCTTTCGGCAATCACCATACTGAGCGCCATCAGCAGGGCCGCGCCACCGGCGACCGCGCCGGGCCCGTAACACTTCTGCAGGATCATCGCAATGCCGCCCGCGGACGGCCAGGCATTCGACATCCGGATGTAGCTGTAGGCGCTGAACCCGGTAATGATGGCGCCGACCACGAACGCCAGTGGAAACAATGGCCCCGCCAGTTGCGCGATCTGGCCCGTGAGCGCGAAGATGCCTGCCCCGATCATGACGCCAGTGCCCATGGCGACCGCGCCGCCCAGCGTGATCGAGCCCTTCTTGTAGTCGCTGCTCATGTTCTCGTGTTGCATCCTGAACCGCCTTCCAGTTGACATCCCGATGCGCCACCAATGGCTGCTACCAGTACCATCTCGCGGCGACCGGATCAAGTCCGATCAACCTAGCGCGAATACTTCGACCTCGGCAACACGACCCTTAACGCGCACGGACGGGAACGGGCGCATCGGTGGCTTGGCACTCAGGCTCTGGCGTGTCACGGCGCTGACAAGTACCCTGGTTCCGAGTTCCTTGTTCAGCGACTGGATTCGGGACGCGACATTCACGACATCACCGACCAGCGAATAGGACATGCGCGAAGGGCTGCCGATGCTGCCCGCAACCACCTTTCCGGAGTGGATGCCAATGCCATGGTGTAACTCCGGCTTGCCGGCAGCGCGCCTTGTGATGTTCCAGGCGTCGAGCCGGCTCTGCATCGCCAACGCAGCTGCCACCGCATGATCAGCGTGACTGCTATCTGCCTGCGGGGCACCAAAAACGGCTTCGATCTCGTCTCCAATGTACTGGAGCACCAGACCGCCGTTTTCACGAATCGCGGCATCCATTTCCGTGAAATAGACGTTCAGATCGGCAACAACGACCGTTGGATCGGTCGACTCCATCCAGCTGGTGAAGCCGCGCAGATCCGCAAACAGGACCGAAACCTCACGCAGGCCGCCCTCGAGCTTTGCCCGCCCGGTCAGAATCTCATCGCGCACCTGCGGGCTGACGTACCTTCCAAAGGTCTCCCTTATCTCCTCGCGCTCACGCAGTCCTTGCACCATCTGGTTGAAGCCCTCGCCGGCCTCGCCCAGTTCGTCATTGGACACGACCGGGCAGTGCACTTGCAGATTGCCCGCCTTGACCTGCCGCATCGACGACACCAACATGCGCAAGGGCTGCGATACGCTGTCGGCAACATAGTTCGCAAGGCGCATCGCGACAAACAGGCCTGTCACTGCAAGCACCACCTGCAGCACGACCAGATTGTTGATCACGACTTCCGGCGTTTCGATTTCGACCTGCAACAGGGCGTTGGTCCGGCCGAGCGTAGCCACCGACAACACCGCCATGGGCAGGACACTCATCAACATGAACAGAATGACCATCCGCGTGCGGACCCGAAGTCTGGGCGCTTTCGCCGCAGTCAGCGCGCCATCGGGAAAGATGTGCGGAATCCGCTCGCGCCAGATGCGCTCGATCGCCAGGAAAATGTAGACCGATACGACCGTGCCGGATACGAAAACCAGTCCGACGCCCTTGCGAACGGCATCGATCAGCGAGAACGACTCGGTCCACAGGGGCCAGGCGATACCCCATAACACCGCCGCCGCAATCCAGCCGGCAAAACTCAGCACCGCCAGACGCGCGGGCACAAGCAGTGCACCTTTGCGCAAACCATCGCCAACCGCGCCCGACGGCAATACCCCGTTGGCCAGCCTCAATCGATGGGACCAGCGCCTGGCGACTTCGCGCCCAGCGACGACAAGCGCGACGCAGGCCGCCAAAAAGTAGCCCAGCTCCGTGACGCTGTGCATGTTCTCATGCTGCAGTACCGCCGGATGCAGGAACCGGAAATAGGCAACCGTCAACAGCACACCGCCAAGGTTGCCACCCAGCATCGCCCAGAGTATTCGGTAGTCGTGCGCCACTGGCGCGAAGGCGCTCTTCATATTCGACTTTCAGTTTCCCGCACGACATCAGGGCACACATGTGCTGCGATGCCATGCCAGTCTGGTCAGTAGGTCGATCTCACAGGGTCACCCTCACTCAACAACTGAATCCAGTTCGCACCTTCATCGCGGCTCACGAACAGGTTGCGACGAGCGGTGGCAATTGCCATTTCGCCCGCGTCGGATGGATTGAACGCGATATGCGCAATGGCATCTCCCTTCAGGGGCGGCAGCGCCACGTCCCGCGCGGTGAGGCCGGCTTCGAGATCCAACCGAACCAATTTGGCCACGCGGTCATACGTGCCGAACCAGACGGCTTCGCCGGACGGGTCGAACGACGCAGCGAAAACGGGTCGCTTGCTGGAGATCAGGACAAAATTGTCACCGGAGTTGCGGGACAGGAACAGGCCGGACTGCGTGCCAACGACAAGACTTGCTGTGTCACTGGGGTGAACCGCAATGGCCTTGACTTCGCCGGCCAAGCCCCGCATAGCGGCGCGCTTCCATGGTTCACTTGTTGCCCTCTTGCCATAGATTCCAGGCGCCGGCAACTGGGCACTGGGAGCCTCATTGAGAAGGTATACCGCTGCACTGAGGTAGCCCGCGGCGATGATGTGGAAATCGGATCCATCGATTTGCGTGTTCGAACGCCAGGTCTTCCCGCCGTCGACACTGGACTTCAGACCCAATGCGCCTGCTTTGCTGGAACCTGCTTCCCGATGGCCGCTGCCATACAGAACATCACGACTTGCGGCAAAGCCGGCGAAGTCATGAGCAGGCCCGGGCAAGCGTATCCAATGGTCGCTGGTGTATCGAACGATTCCGCGGTGGCCTGGAACATGCAATGCACCCCCCGCCCCGAAATATAGGCCGTGGATATGGGTGATTCTCGCCGGCGCCGCATCGGACCGCGCAACGCTTGGAGCCAGCACACCGAAAGCGATGAACGAGAAGTAGACGGCCGCGGCCAACGTCCTGGTTTTCATACCTCCATCAATCCCTGCAAATGGTATCCATCGGGGGAGCAACCTACTTTTTCGCGGGCTCAATCGTCAGCACCGTCATTGCCCCGTTCACGTTGTCAACCGTGAACTGCACTTTGTCGCCGGCCTTGACCTTCTCGAGCATGGCCGGGTCCTTGACCTGGAACACCATCGTCATCGGCGGCATGTCCAGGTTCTTGATTTCGCCGTGTTTCAGGGTGATCTTCTTGCTGCCCGTATCGACCTTGCGTACCTCGCCGTCGACCATCGGCATCGTGGCCATGGCAGCGGTGGAGAAGGTCAGGACAAGCGTAGCGAGCAGTTGGGTGGTTTTCATGATGTTTCCTTCAATTTTTGATGATGAATCCGCGGTGAGCGACCAACTGACTGGGTTTGGACGGGTCGCTCTGCCGCTGACTATTTGGCAGTTACAGTAATTGTTCCGATCATGCCGGCTTGATAGTGGCCGGCAATCAGGCAGGCGAAGTCGAAGTTGCCTGGCTTGTTGAAATTCCAGATAAGTTCACCGGTCTTGCCGGGTGGCACGTGCGCCATGTACGGTTGTTCGTGTTGCATGCCGGGAAACTTGACCATCAGCGCGGCATGTTCGTCCAAGGTCTTCTTGGTTCCGATGACGAACTCATGCATTATTTTTCCGCTGTTCTTCAACACGAATTTGACGGTGTCCCCCTGCTTTACCTGGAGCTTGTCCTTGGAGAAGCGCATCGTATCCAACATGTCCTCGGTGATGGTCATAGTGACCTTTTTCGGGTCGCCGGCAATACCCCATTCTTGCTGCTCCATATTGAGGGCAGTCGGCTTGTTGGCATGCCCGGCTTCACCGTGGGCATATGCCAAGGAGCTGGCACCGGCAAAGAAAACGGTGGCCAGGGCAAGTGCGATGTTGCTTTTCAGTTTCATGTCATTCCTTTCGGGTCAGTTGTTGGGGTGCAGCGCAAGAGGCTGCGAAGGGTTTGCTTCGGCGCAGATCCAGTGTCGTGATCGAGATCCTCCTCAGTGTGTCTTGTGGCTGGCCGCACCCGGCTTGCGCACGGCAAGCGTCGTGGCAGTCGTATCGGTACCGGCCGCCATTTGCGCATTGTTCAGCCCCGGCACTTTTCCATCGGCCGAAGCCATTTCCGACTTGAAGCGCGCCGGCTCGGGAAGCGTGCCGGTCCATTCGAACGACTGCGTGCCGGCCGGCTGCTTGTACCAGCCCGGGTCGCTGTAGTCGCCGGGCTTCTGGTCTTTGCGCACCTTGACCATGCTGAACATGCCGCCCATCTCGATCGGACCGTACGGGCCGGTGCCGGTCATCATCGGCAGCGTCTGGTCGGGGATCGGCATCTGCATCTCGCCCATGTCGGCCATGCCGCGCTCGCCCATCACCATGTAGTCGGGCACCAGCTTCTGGATCTTGGCGACCAGGCCGCGGTGGTCCACGCCGATCATGTTGGGCACGTCGTGGCCCATCGGGTTCATGGTGTGGTGGCTCTTGTGGCAGTGGAAGGCCCAGTCGCCTTCCTCGTCGGCCAGGAAGTCGATCTGGCGCATCTGGCCCACCGCGATGTCGGTCGTGACCTCGGGCCAACGCGCACCGATCGGCGTCGGCCCGCCGTCGGTGCCGCTGACGACGAACTCGTGCCCGTGCAGGTGGATCGGATGGTTGGTCATCGTCAGGTTGCCGATGCGGATGCGCACCAGGTCGCCCTGGCGCACGTTGAGCGAATCGATGCCGGGAAAGGCCCGGCTGTTCCAGGTCCACAGGTTGAAGTCCGTCATGGTGTTAGGCATCGGTGTCGTGCTGCCCGGGTCGATGTCGTAGGCGTTGAGCAGGAAGCAGAAGTCGCGCTGCACCTCCTGGATCAGCGG